>NZ_PYQM01000004.1:0-229352 GCF_003027595.1 Escherichia sp. 20412-1
TTGTTGCCATTAACCTGACATTTTGATTCGCTCACTGGTTGCCTCCTTTGCGAAGCTGGGCGGCTAACTCGTCACACATATGCGTCAAAGAGCAAAATTTGATTGATGGATGTTCGCGCATCATCTCCACCCCCTGTGCCCGCAGTTCAGCCAGTAAAGCGTAGGGAGCCAGTGTTTTGCTGTTGTGCAGGGCACTGTTGATAATCCTCGCAACAACTCCGGCCTGCCCTGCATCCGTAACTGACACGTGCTCAAGGGCCACGACCATTGCGTGTTTCAGCCAGGCATTCTCCAGCGCCAGCACCGCGCGTTCTTTCTCATGCAGGGTAATTTCTGTCACATAGTTAGCATTACGCTCTGCCAGTTGTGCCTGCGTTAAACCTTCAGACTTCATATACCCTCCTGTCGAAATAGACGTAGTTATTCACTGTGCGCAGCGGCATACCGAATTGTCTGGCTATTTCACGCCGGGACATACCGCACTGATGAAGATGCCGCACCAGCTCGATATCGCGCTGCGGATATTTTGCTGACTGGTGAAAATCACCCCGTAACATCATGCTGATACCCAGCTCACGCGCCTTCGTTCTCACTGCCGCTTCTGTCCGTCCGATAAGTGCGCCAATGCTTTTCACCTTCATGGTTCCCGCACACTGCCGGAGTATCAGGATTTCAGCCCTGCACCATCTGCTCACGGAACAACTCCTGAAAATTACCCCGGTAAAAAGCCAGCACACGCTGCATTGATTCGCTGTTACGACATTCCTCGCAAATTATGTTCTGACGCCTGTCGTAACGACGTATTTTTCCGTCAGGTAATGCACGGATAAGGCCCGGATCAACCGCTGCCACTTTTGTTATTTTTGTCGGTCTCCCCGGATGTTCACTCCTCCAGGCCAGCCAGGCTTCCTCTGACGGGAACACACCATGCCGGGCTGTTGGATATAACCTGGCATCCATCTCAGTGATGTACCCACTAATCGTTTCACGTGATGCACCAACAATCTCTGCCAGTTCCCGAAGAGTCATTCGTCCACGTTGTTGTACGAGTTCAACAATTTGTCCCTTAATTTTTTCACGCTTTTCCTGTGTAAATACTTTTGCCATAAGCGCCTCCGGCAATCACTTTTCCGACACAATACGACTGGAGGAATCGACAATCTGTCGGACGATATCCCGGTGTTTGTTCAGCTCCCGCAGCGCGGCGCAGACTCGCTCCCACTTCTGGACATGAGTTTTCGCCCGACGCAGTTCGCGATTTGCCATATGCAGCGATGGTAAAACCAGGTCATCCGCTTGCGTTTCGGTGAGCAATGACAACGTCTGCTCAATGTCCGCCACAGTTTCTGTTTTAATATCTTCCTGTGTTGCCGCTTCCTGTACTGGTAACGCAACACCGGCTGGCTGAGGAAAGGCTTTACCATCATTTTTCGTTACCAATGCAGCTTTCGGTTCTGCTGGTAAATTATCGCCCGGTATGCAGTAACGAAATTTACCGCCCTGATTCACGCGATTCAGGCGACCTTTGCTGATTGCCATTGCCAGCGATGAATTCGCCCGGCGGGAAGTAATTCCGAACATCAATGCCAGTTCATCCGCCGTTTGTGGGCCATGTTGTTCAATCGCCTCAATCAGCATTTGCCCTGTCACTATCGGTACCGGTGACACCGGTTCACTTTCACCCGCCTCAGTCAGCCACCACATCGAGCCCCTGTTATCCGCCTCACCACGGCGCTTCAGTTTCCACAGTTCGTGGACAGCATCTTCACGGCTGATTCCCAGGCGGGATGCCACCTCCTGTGAAGAGGCTTTACCCATCGCTTTCAGTGCGTCAAAAACGGTTTCCATTAAAATTTCCTCCGGATAAAAATTACTTCACAACCCTCAGATGGCTGACATTTGGACGCCAGCTCTCCCAGTTAAACGTCACCCAGCGACCACCGTTCATGGTCATGCGGTCCATAATCCTCTCACCAAGAAGCGTGCTCATTGCGGCATGATTCAGGTTTGTTAACATCCCGACACTGCACAGTGATGCTGTCCGGCGATCAATTATCTGGTGCAATACCACCTGCTCGTTTTTCGTCTCACGCTGAACGCCTATTTCATCCAGGACCAGCAGGTCTACTCCGCAAAGTTTCTGTAAAAATTTTTCCCCGGACTGGCCGTTGTCGTAGCTGTCATGCAACACACTCATGACGTCAGACACGGTGACAATAATCACGCTACGCCCCTTCGCCATCAGCCGGTTGCCCATCGCCGCTGCAAGGTGATTTTTCCCGGTGCCGGTTTTACCACTGAACACAAAATTCGTGCACCCGGTCATCAGTTCATCAGCGATGGATTTGGCCTGGCTCAGCGCGTGTTTTTGCCCGTCGTTCCGCACCTGATAATTCGCAAACGAGCATTTGCTGTGCAGAGGCTGGATGCCCGAACGGTTCAGGATTTTTTCCACCCGCAACTGGCGATTCTGGCGGTTAATCTCCTCGCTGCGTTTTCGTCCTTCAGCAAGCTGCCATTCCCGCCACTCCTCCACCGTCCGGTACGGTGGAACAGCACCCAGTGGTGCAAGTCTGCGGATACGCTCAAGAACTCCACCTGCCGCAATGTTTTTCATGCCCCGTCACCCCCTGAATCCCGGCGGAATTTCGGTGTCCGGTTCAGAAATATGAATCACACAACGCTGCGCGGGCGAACGCCCCAGGCGGATAACCAGCTCATCCCATTTTTCGCGAAGTTTGGCCGGACTCATGATGTTTTTCACCCAGAACGTATCCCGCTGGACACGCCCAAACATTTCACAAATCTGCCGGTGACTACGTCCATCCAGCATCCGCATCATGCGCACATCGTTAGCCCAGACCGTCCAGTTGGGCTCTTTCGGTCGGGAAACCTCACCATCATCACTGGCAGCCTGTTCATACAACGCAACAACCCGTCCCCAGATCCACTGCGCACACACCAAATCTTCCCGGGTTCCCCACTGTCGCTTCGGCACATTCCAGGTATGCGCATCCGGGTGTTTCTCCAGAAATCGCTCGACCGGCGATGATTGTTTTTCGTCCGAGAGTGAAACGTCCGGACAAGAAGATCTTTTATCTGACGGATCAGGTTTTAATACTGACGGATCGGGGTCAATTATCGCCCCCCTAACCGGCTGTTTTTTATCAACGGTTGATCCATCAAAATTTGACGGGTCAACCGTTGAGGGGTCAATATTTGACTGGTCAACCGTTAACGGGTCATTTTTTGCCGGGCTAATTTTTCTTTTCGGTTTATATGCCTCACGCGCCGCTGCTGCAGCTGCTTCGAGTTTTTCCACATTAAGCCGATAGATATTGCTTACGTTACGCCCACCGACCTTACGCTCATCCTTCGTCAGCCAGCCCTCTTTCGCCAGTTCTGCAATAGCCGATTTCACGGTGGATTCACTTCTTGCACCGATCTGACGCCGGATAGTTTCAATGGCAGGCCATGACACGCCCTCGTCATTGCTGTAGTCTGCAAGACGGGCCATCACTGCCACCCTGGATAAGATCATGCCGGTGAAGGCGCACCCTTCCCAGACAAGACCATGAAGCTTGCTGCTCATAAAACCCCCGAACACCGTGCTTTTAGTGCATCACCACAGCATTCCCTGCCGGGCCGCCGCGATTCATCTGGTCATACAAAACGACCGCTGACGCAACAAAATCGTCGACATCCTTCACCAGCCGATCCCGCCGTTCGACAATCTCCCGGTAATACTCAGAGCTGTGACTGCGCATACGGGCCACCAGCAGAGGCGGCATTGCCTTTTCGATCGCAGGTAACAACGCCTGAATTTTTTCAACCGCATCAGGCGTGTCCTTCTCCACCCAGCGGAAAATTTTCTGGGTATTACGAGCCAGGGCTTCCGGATGGCTGTCGTCGTACAGTACCGGGAACGTCATCCCCAGTTCGAAATACGCTTTGGTAATTTTCGCAGCCGGTACTTTTTCGCCGTCCGGATGCGCCCAGGCATTCATCGCCATGCGGATGTGTTCATGCTTGATTTTCATGAATCAACTCCCATCAGCTTTTTCGTGGTAGTTTTATTTCTGCCAATAGTTAATATTGCATCGGCAGAAAATAATCCGTTTGATGCAAGAGCGATTTTTTCAGCGTAATTGGTTTCACCGGTATATTCAGTGCGCGGCAATTTCCCGTTATTAATCCATTTGTAGATTGCTCTTTGGCTGACACCACAAACGTCGGACACAACAGAAACACGAACAGTTTTGATTACATCTTCAAGTGTGTTCTGGTTCATACCATCTCCACAATGTGAACTTTGAGTACATGATATAGCAGAACTGACAGTACATTCAATAGCGAATATAATTGAACTTATGGTTCATGAAGATAAAGCGCGTAAAGAGTTCGCCAGTAGGCTTGCGCTAGCCTGTGAAAACGCTGGTTATGAACAACACGGGAGGCAGGCAGAAATTGCCCGTCGAATGAAATTAACACCAAAAGCGGTCAGTAAATGGTTTAATGGCGAAACAATTCCTCGACGAGAGAAATTGAGGGAATTAGCAGCACTCATAGGAACAACGCCAACATATCTTTTGGGCGAGGATACAGAAAATGGTGCGCAGGCACGCTTCTATCAGGAGTTAAACCCAAGACAAAAAATCATCATTGACCTTCTAGACGAGCTACCTGACAGTGAAACAGATGAGCTTTTAAAAACTCTTGAGGAAAAAAAACAGAAGTACAATGCAATTTACGAAGAATTAACACGAAAGAAAAAACAAAAAGCCTCTTGATCCAGCATAAATCCGGTAACATCCCTCCGGGTTTGTGCTTCACTTAATCCCTCCTCATTTTTTTAAACATAAAATGTACTAAAAGTACTTTACATGAATGAACAAAAAGTACATCATACATCTACCAACCCACCCCGCTCCACACAATGCAGGGCAATACCCAGAGTTACCAGGCAGTGGTCAGGGGTTAAGTAGCCAGCCCGAGGCGTATGAACATGACGGCGGGAACACTTTGTATAACAGCGCAGCAGGTTTCAGTTCCGCTACCCCGGCGTTAAGGGGAAATGAGGTCAATATGGGCATACAGAAACAAAGGCAAAGTAATGATAATTCCCCCGGGAATATAAACACAATTTACCTCAAACCAGGTGAAATCCTTTGCCGAATTCCAGTTGTATGCCCTGTTTGCGGATTCACATCAGAAGAACTTAACGACACCTGTAACAATCAGGCAACCACCAAGTATATCGAAGATGATCCCAAGCGCACACGAAGAGCGATTATGACCGCGAGCAAAAATCCCGGGACCAAGAAATCTCACCCTGAGAGGGTGGTTAATCCACTCTCCCAAACCAATGAAGAAAATCCCGGAGGACAAAAAAGCCAATGGAACAACAGGGTATCTGTCAAAAAGAGACGTTCCATTAATAACAAATATCATCGCCCCTACAACCGTAAGAGCCTTGTACCAGTAGTCAACTATCATATTTTCAAGCGGATTTATTGGCTGTTGCGACATAACTTATTTATCCGAAAAGCTTAGGCAGGCTTTAAAGATACCACCTCGCCTGATGTGGTTAAAAGCAGGCGCACAACGCGAAAGCGCACGGCGAGATTCCTTTGCATATAAGGCTTGTCGTTAGATTTCTTCGACCGTGCGCTTCAGGTTGTGGCAATCCGCGAAATGGCGCGGCGGTAAGTATGGCGGGGTTATTCCTTCCCCGTTGAGGACACCGGGTTGTCAGGTTGACCATACGCTTAAGTGACAACCCCGCTGCAACGCCCTCTGTTATCAATTTTCTGGTGACGTTTGGCGGTATCAGTTTTACTCCGTGACTGCTCTGCCGCCCTTTTTAAAGTGAATTTTGTGATGCGGTGAATGCGGCTAAGCACACGCGGCACAGTTAAAAGGCGTAACGGGAATACTCTCTATCCGGCGTTAATTGTTAACTGGTTAACGTCACCTGGAGGCACCAGGCACCGCATCAACAAAGTTCACTTCGGTGATGAAAGGTAAGAGAAAATGTTGAATGTAGCTATTGAAAACCAGAACGGGTGGAATTATAGTGCACCTGCACCTTATAAAACGGGTGCCGGGATTGCTACCCCGATGATGACTACTGCGCATAACCGCGCTCAGGCGGTTTTTTTATGCGTCAAGCACAGCCACATTCGCATTATGGTGGGGCGTGCAGGGCAGCCGCAAGGCTGGCCGGTTTCGGTAGTCACCGGTTGTAGCAACCCTGTGCGTCTCACCACCCATGAGATTGCTACCTCTGGTGGTGAGTTATTTAAACTGACTATCGAGGCTGCCATTATGGCTACTATCCCTGCCCTTTCTCACCCTGACGTAACCATCGAAAATGGTCGCGCTGTCACTACGTCCGTTGCGGTTGCCGAATATTTTGGTAAGCGACACGACAACGTTATTCAAAAAATCAAAACTCTGGAGTGCTCTGAAAAATTTAACGCCCTTAATTTTAAGGACGTCACCTACACCGACGCCAAAGGCGAAAAACGCCCAATGTACCAAATCACCAAAAACGGCTTCGTTTTCCTGGTGATGGGTTTCACTGGCAAAAAAGCCGCTGCATTCAAAGAAGCTTACATTGCTGAGTTCGACCGCATGGAGGCAGAGTTACACCAGAACAACACCCACCCCTCTAACAGAATGATTCCTGGCAATGGCCGCACTCTGGTTATTCATCTGGATGAGTACGGCAACATCAAATTCACCGAAACCGTTCCTGATGGTGCAATGGTCTGTACCCTGGACACCTTCCGGTTTTATCTGGAAAAACAGGGATGGACTCTTGTAAACCGGAGCACAATTAAAAATATGACCGTCGAACAGTTGCTGAGTATTAAATAGTTTTATGACATTTCCTTTGTAAGACCGTTTATTCAGGAGGCATCTATGATTGCTCATCACTTCGGAACTGATGAAATACCCCGTCAGTGCGTGACTCCCGGGGATTATGTTATTCATAAAGGAAGAACGTATATTGCTTCGGTAAATAATATTAAAAAACACCGACTCTATATTCGTGATTTTTCCACTCAACACTGTATTAAGGAAACCATGATTAAGGTCTTTCTCGGGCGTGATGGTTTACCTGTAAAGGCGGAGTCGTGGTGAACGGTAATAAGTAACTAACCCGGTACGATATTCGGCTTAATAAATATATTCGGTTCAATTTTATATGCCAGCAATGGCAGGGATTTGTTCACCCTTAAATCTGTAATGAGGTTTATCAATGAGCACTGATAAAGAAGAATTTGCGCTATATTGCGAAGCCAAAAATGACAAGGTCAGAAAACGTCTTGTGATTAAAGGTGGTTTTTACTGGATAACTGCCAAAAAATTATCCGTCGCAACTTCCCGCTGCATTGCCGCAATGGACGACGCAGGCTACGACGAGGATGATTTCAAAAAACCCGTCCGCGTCCATTTACCCGTTGTGGATGACCTTCCACCTGAAGGCGTGTTTGACACTGAATTCTGCAACCGTTACGAAAAAGGCGGGGAAGATGGCATCACAATGGTATTTATCGCGCCCTCTCCCTCAGCTCAGGACAAACCTGCCAGCACTGACAATACCAGCGGTGAAGATGTCGCAACTGTCAGTTGTGGCAACGATGAACAAAGTGATTCTCAGCCAGAGAACGCAGAGAAAAGTGAATCCCGGGACAGTGACGATGACTGCCCTGAATGTGAAATTCCCGTCGCCACCCTGAGCCTTACCCATCGTTTCCTGCACCTCTACTTATTTGGTCGGGAGTTCGACGGGAAATACAAACATCACGCCACACCAGAACAACGCAGGGACGTGATCCGCATCGAAATGGATATGGAAGATGGAAACATGCAGAGCCTGCTTACCGCAGTACGTTCGCATCCGGAGCTGGATAAGCTGACAAACCATCATCTGGGAAGACTGGCGCATTCGGTGGACAAGGCATTCACTCACGCAACAACCCGCCGTATCAGCCCGGCAGAATTCGACAAGTTCATTTCCACCTGGATGAAAACTGACTACCTTGATCAGGGATTGCTGACAAAAGAGTGGGCAAAGGGAAATTGCGTATCTGAAATCAATCGCACCCCATCCGGTGCTAATGCTGGCGGAGGAATTCTTACCGACCGTGGCAAAGGTTTTGTCCACGATGATGCGTCAGTGGCGCGTGACATAGCCACTGGCGTACTGGCACGTTCAATGGACGTGGATATTTATAACCTTCATCCTGCGCATGCAAAACGCGTTGAAGAAATCGTTTCAGAGAATAAGCCGCCCTTTTCTGTTTTTTTCGGCAAATTCATCACTATGCCAGGCCACAAGGATTACTCCCGCGCCATCGTGGTTGCGTCCGTGAAAGAAGCGCCAATTGGTATAGAGGCTACCCCCCACCGTGTCACCGAATATCTGAACAGGGTGCTGACTGAAACTGATCATGCCAACCCTGATCCGGAAATCGTGGATATTGCCTGCGGTCGCTCCTCTGCCCCAATGCCGCAGCGTGTAACTGAAGAAGGAAAACAGGATGATGAAGAAAAACCGCAACCTTCTGGCGCAATGGCAGATGAACAGGCAACCCTTAAAGCAGTGGAACAGGATACAACTGAACATTACCAGGACACGCAGCCGCTGGATGCTCAGGCACAGGTAAATTCTGTTGATGCGAAATATCAGAAACTGCGGGCAGAACTCCATGAAGCCAGGAAAAACATTTCGCCCAAAAATCCTGTCGACGCAGCCAAATTACTGGCGGCTTCTCGCGGAGAGTTTGTTGAAGGCATCAGTGACCCTGCCGATCCGAAGTGGGTGAAGGGGATTGAAACCCGCGATTCTGTGCACCAGAACCAGTCAGAAACGGAACAGTACGACCCAAAAGCGGAACAAAACAGCCAAAATGCATTACAAAACGAGCCAGAAACGAGACAGCCTGAACCAGTAGCGCAACAGGAAGCGGAAAAAGTCTGCACCGCCTGCGGTCAGACCGGCGGCGGTAGCTGCCCTGATTGTGGCGCGGTGATGGGCGACGCAACATACCAGGAAACATTCGATGAAAAAAATCAGGCTGAAGCTAAGAAAAATGATCCGGAGGAAATAGAAGGCGCTGAACATCCGAACAATGAGAATGCTGGTAACGATCAGCATCACACCAGCGATAGTGAAACTGGCGAGGCGGCAGATCCCTTAATTTCGGTGAACGGTCATCACATTATCACATCCACCAGCAGAGTGTGGATTCACCTGTCGGTCGACCTTGAAACGATGGGAACAAATCCTGATGCGCCAATCAACTCTATTGGCGGTAAATTTTTTGATCCGGCAACCGGAGAGATGGGGCCTGAATTCAGTAAAGCTATCGATCTGGAAACCTCCGGCGGAATCATCGACCGTAAAACAATAAAGTGGTGGGCGAAACGATCACGCGAAGCACAATCCGCTATTTTTACCGATGAAATCTCGTTAGATGTTGCTCTCCGGCTATTCATAGAATTTATCGAAAAAAACTCCGGCGGGTGTTTTGTCCAGGTATGGGGAAATGGAGCCAACTTCGACAACGTAATTTTACGCCGTTCATATGAACGGCAGGGGATCCCCTGCCCGTGGCTTTACTACAACGATCGCGATGTACGCACAATCGTTGAACTGGGTAATGCCATTGGCTTTGATGTCAGAATGGCTATTCCATTCGAAGGCGTACCCCACAATGCGCTGGACGATGCCCGTCACCAGGCAAAACAAGTTTCAGCAATCTGGCAAAAACTGATCCCAAGTCAGGCTGATTTTTAATGTTCAACCCAGATCGCCGTCCACGGATTATAGTGGCGGCGGTTATCAGGCTTAGCTATGACCGATCGTTTTTTGACAAAAGAAGAGATCACTGAATTCACTGGCTATACACAAGCCAAAAGACAGCGAAACGAGTTAGCAAAGCAAGGTATCTGGTTTGCACAAGATCGAAATGGCAATCCAAAAACAACCTGGTTTCACATAAATAACCCGTTATCTCTGCGACTAAACAACAGTCTGGATTCAGAGTTAACAACACCAAATTTTGACGCAATGTAATAAAAAATGGCTGGAAAAAGAAAAAATCACGCAGATGCAATTCTTCCACCAAGAGTATACAGAGGAAAATCAAAGTATGAATTTCACCCTGCTAACGGCGGTTCTATTAACCTATGTTCACTGGATTCTCCGGTTTCGCTGATCTGGGCAAAATATGAGGAAGCTCTGAACGAGATCCGGCAAAAAAACAACCTCGCGGGATTAATAAACGATTTTTTCAACTGTGCTGATTTTTGCAATCTCAGTAGTGAAACACAAAAAGACTACAGAAAATATTCAAAAAAACTTCTTCCTGTTTTTGGGAGAATGGATCCTGATGCACTGAAACCACAACACATCAGGATGTACATGGATAAAAGAGGAGTGTCATCACCAACACAAGCCAACCGGGAAAAATCATTTCTTAGTAGAGTTTATAGCTGGGCTTATGAACGGGGCGTCGTGAAGGGAAATCCCTGCAAAGGAGTTCGACAGTTTAAGGAAACCGCACGGGATCGGTATGTTACCGATGAAGAGTATTATGCTGTGTATGATGAAGGTTGCGATGTAGTCAGGGCAGCAATGGAGATTTCCTACCTTTGTCTGGCTCGCCAGGGAGACGTTCTGGCGCTACAAAAATCCCAGCTCTTGCCGGAAGGAATTTTTATCCGGCAAAACAAAACAGCAGCAAAACAGATCAAAGGCTGGACAGACCGCCTGAGAACAGCAGTTAATCTGGCTTTATCATTGCCGGTAAGGCCAGGTTTTTCCAGCGTATACCTCATCCACCAGCAGGATGGCAGCAGATACACCCGCGACGGTTTTAACAGCCGATGGAGGCAAGCTAAAGAGAGTGCAGCAAAAAAGCACCCAGATTTAAATCTGAACTTCACGTTTCACGATCTGAAAGCAAAGGGGGTTTCTGACCTTGAAGGAACCTTGCAGGAAAAGCAACAAATTTCAGGTCACAAAACAATCACACAGACAGCCAGATACGATCGAAAAGTAAAAATAGTGCCAGTCGTTGGCGGTCAATAATGGGATTGATGTTAGGAAAGATGTTAGGAAATGGATGTAGTGGAAAGAAAAAACCACCCGAAGGTGGTTCCACAGCACTGCTTATTGCTTTGATTATTCTTATCTTTCCCATGGTACCCGGAGCGGGACTTGAACCCGCACAGCGCGAACGCCGAGGGATTTTAAATCCCTTGTGTCTACCGATTCCACCATCCGGGCTCGGGAAAAAAGTGGAGGCGCGTTCCGGAGTCGAACCGGACTAGACGGATTTGCAATCCGCTACATAACCGCTTTGTTAACGCGCCAAATTCTTCAGGCTTTTCAGCCAGACACCCGCTTAAGCCGATGTCTTTTAAACTGGAGCGGGAAACGAGACTCGAACTCGCGACCCCGACCTTGGCAAGGTCGTGCTCTACCAACTGAGCTATTCCCGCATTCATCAAGCAATCAGCTAATCACTTGATTTTATTATCGTCTGGCAATCAGTGCCGCCGTTCGATGCGTTGCATTCTACTTACCTGACGCGATGAGTCAACGATATTTTTCACCAGTTTTGATCGTTTGCTGAATTTTGCGTCGAAACGATCACTGATCAAGCAAATCTGCGCGCGCAGCGCTCAAATATTGCAACATTGACCACAAAGTCAGTACCGCTGCCACAAAGAAAAGTGCAATACCAGCGTATTCAACCCAAATGTTCGGGCGCCATAACAGCCAGGCCAACGCTACCATTTGAGCAGTAGTTTTAACTTTACCGATCCAGGATACGGCCACGCTGCTGCGTTTACCCAATTCAGCCATCCATTCGCGCAACGCGGAGATGATAATTTCACGGGCAATCATCGTTGCTGCCGGTAAAGTCACCCACCAGCTATGGTAATGTTCTGTTACCAGCACCATAGCGATGGCTACCAGCACTTTATCTGCTACTGGATCAAGGAAAGCACCAAACCGGGTACTCTGGTTCCAGCGACGCGCCAGAAAACCGTCGAACCAGTCAGTCACCGCTGCGACACAGAAAATGAGCGCAGCAGCAAACGGTGACCAGGTAACAGGCAGATAAAAAACCAATACAAAGAATGGGATAAGGATGACACGGAACAGCGTGAGCAACGTAGGGATATTAAATTGCATAATGACGGGTAACTATCTGTTGTCAGTAAGATTACCCCTATGTTGCTACAGAGACATCAATGTTTCAACGACCAGAAGATCTTTTCTGCCAGACCTTGCGAAATACCCGGCACTTTTGCAATTTCCTCGACGCTGGCGTTACGTAAACCTTGCAAACCGCCCATATATTTCAACAACATTTGCCGGCGTTTTGGCCCGACACCTTCGATGGTTTCCAGGGTGCTGGTATTTTTGACCTTTGCCCGTTTTTTGCGGTGACCACCAATCGCATGATTGTGTGATTCATCGCGAATATGCTGGATGACATGCAGCGCAGGTGAATCTGGCGGCAGGCTGAATCCCTCTCCTTCCGGCTCGAAGAACAGCGTTTCCAGACCAGCCTTACGATCGGCCCCTTTCGCTACCCCAAGTAACAGCGGATGGTTTTTATCCCATGAGACATCCAGCTCAGCGAAAACATTTTTCGCCTGCGCAAGCTGTCCTTTGCCGCCGTCGATAAGGATCACGTCCGGGATCTTACTGTCGTCGATAGCTTTTCCGTAACGCCGACGCAGCACCTGATTCATCGCCGCATAATCATCGCCCGGCGTAATACCAGTAATGTTATAGCGTCGATACTCCGCTCGCAGCGGGCCGTTAGCATCGAACACCACACACGAAGCGACTGTTTGTTCGCCCATGGTATGGCTGATATCAAAACACTCCATCCGCTTCACTTCCGGCAGTTTCAACACGCTGGCAAGCGCAGACAGACGCTGGTGAACAGTAGATTGCTGCGAAAGTTTGCTGGTTAACGCAGTCGCCGCATTGGTGCGCGCCAGCTTCAGGTAACGTGCCCGATCGCCACGTGGTTTGGTCTGAACGTTAATCTTTCTCCCCGCCAGTTCCGAAAGAGAATCGGCAAGCAGCGTTTTATCGCTAAGATTAAAGTCGAGCAGGATCTCACCCGGCAAAGTGCGCATCTGACTACCCTGTAAATAGAACTGGCCGACAAAAGTTTCCACCACTTCGCCCAATTCCGTACCGCCAGGTACTTTCGGGAAATAACTACGGCTACCGAGCACCTTGCCCTGACGAATAAACAGGACGTGGACACAAGCCATGCCTGCATCAAACGCCACGCCAATAACGTCAAGATCATCACCAGTATTGGAGACAAACTGTTTTTCGGTTACGCGCCGCACCGCCTGGATTTGGTCGCGAATACGTGCAGCCTCTTCAAATTCCAGATTCTGGCTGGCTGTTTCCATGCGGCTAATCAGTTGGGTAAGCACCTGATCGTCCTTGCCGGATAAAAACAGGCGCACATACTCTACCTGCTGGGCGTATTCTTCTTCACTCACCAGCCCTTCAACGCACGGCCCCAGACAACGCCCTATCTGATATTGCAGACACGGACGCGAGCGGTTGCGATAAACACTATTTTCACACTGGCGAATCGGGAAAATTTTTTGTAGCAGCGCCAAGGTTTCACGCACGGCATAACCGTTTGGGAACGGGCCGAAATATTCACCTTTGGCATGTTTCGCGCCGCGATGCATAGCCAGACGCGGATGGGTATCGCCACTCAGGAAGATAAAGGGATAAGATTTATCATCGCGTAACAGAACGTTGTAACGCGGTTGATAGAGTTTAATGTAGTTGTGCTCCAGCAATAACGCTTCTGTTTCGGTGTGGGTAACCGTGACATCGATTTGCTGGATCTGGGCGACCAACGCTTCGGTTTTGCGCGAAGCGAGGTTGCTACGGAAATAACTGGAAAGCCGTTTTTTCAGGTCTTTCGCTTTGCCGACATAAATAACCGTACCACCAGCATCATACATGCGATAAACGCCCGGCTGGCTGGTTACGGTTTTTAAAAACGCTTTTGCGTCAAACTGAACACTCACTGACTTGTTAATGTCTCCGCATTACACAGACCATGGCGAATTGCCAGGTGAGTCAACTCAACATCGCCATGTATGTTTAATTTACTAAACATACGGTAGCGATAGCTGTTCACCGTTTTCGGGCTGAGATTAAGCTGTTCTGAGATCTCATTGACCTTCTGGCCTTTGGTAATCATCAGCATAATCTGCAATTCACGTTCCGACAAACTGGCAAACGGGCTTTCTGTTTTTTCTGGTTCGATTTGGCTTAACGCCATTTGTTGAGCAATGTCAGAAGCAATATAACGCTGCCCTGAATAAACAGAACGAATCGCGCTCACGACTTCCTGCGGGGCTGCGCCTTTGCTGAGATAGCCCGCGGCACCGGCCTGCATCACTTTCGCTGGTAAAGGGTTTTCGGTATGAACCGTAAGCATGATGATTTTGACATCGGCTGTCGAGCGGGCGATTTTACGCGTCGCCTCAAGACCACCAATGCCAGGCATACTCATGTCCATTAGCACAACGTCAACGGTATTTGCCCGGCACCACTTAACGGCGTCTTCACCGCAGGATGCCTCACCGACAACTTTAATACCCTTTATATCTTCCAGAATGCGTCGTATCCCTGCGCGCACCAGTTCGTGGTCATCAACAAGTAGAACGTTGATCAAAGGAATATCTCCAGAAATAGGGATAACGCTACTGATAGTTAGTCATTAGTATATTAGCGGGTTTTATTGCAACTTTGAAACGTTAAAAATGGTGGGTATTCGATTTTTCTCTCGTTTTTGTAAATTCGATTGTCCACAGTTATGATCACGCCCGTCATCAAAGGTTTGCCGGTTCGTTTCACAGCACAACCAACGGCGAGATGTGACAAAAATTGACTTTATTCAGCACAAATGAAAAATCAGCGGTATGAATATGTAACATTAATTAACCCGAACAATACGTGCAAAAAACATTCATGATAAAAATATTTATTGGTCATTATATTGACTGAATTAATATAGTTGACGATACAGCGCACAAAAAACAACCACTAATATTTTTAGCAAAGCTTATGGTATACTCCGCCGCCTTAACATTTTTCACCGCAAATTTTTATTGCAACATGACGAGGAAAATAAATGAGTACGCCTGATTTTTCTACTGCCGAGAATAATCAAGATCTGGCAAATGAAGTCTCCTGCCTGAAAGCGATGCTGACGCTGATGCTGCAGGCGATGGGACAAGCTGACGCGGGCCGCGTGATGTTAAAGATGGAAAAACAGCTTGCGCTGATCGAAGACGAAACCCAGGCTGCAATATTTTCCAAAACGGTTAAGCAAATTAAACAAGCCTACCGTCAGTAATATAAAACCGGCTGAAAGCGCGCCTTTCAGCCGGTTTTGCATCTGGCACGCAGAATGTAATTGATGTCATATTAAGCCAGTTGCAGCAGCGTAGCAGGCAACCTGTGTCTTATTCGGTGCATTGATTTTTTTCTGCATGTTTTTCTGATGAAAATTGACCGTATTTTCAGAGATTGACAAGATCATCGCTATCTCTGCTGACGTTTTTCCTTCCGCGGTCCATTTCAGAATTTCTTTTTCCCGCTTGCTGAAATTCATCTCTGGCGTCATCACTATTTCATCATTTAAGCGTATCAACGCCATCAGACTTTCGCGCACCAATAACTGCATTTTTAATTGCAGTTCATCACTAAGGCCAGGTATTTCACGCGTACTACTACGGGAAAAGGACAAAAAACCCAGCGCCCGGTTTGGCAGCATTAAATACTGAGTGACACCACGGCGTATACCATGTGCACGCGCGGCTTCCCATAGCGGCTGCGCTTCGCTAAATAAGTCATCATTCCACAATAAATGCCCCTGACTGAAGTTTTCATGGTTAAGCACCGGATCAATGGCAAGAAAGTTTTTTGCCTGATAATAACTAATCCATGATTTCGGGTAATTGGTGTAGAAGGCCACTTTCGGTCGCGTGAATGGCACCGGGTGACGCACACATAATGAATAGAAATCGTACTCGAGTTGTTGAGCCTGCCGCTCTATTTCATGGTAGACCTCTTCCGCGGCCTCCATTCTCTGAAAACGTAACAGCATCGTGCGACGCCAACTGAAAAAATCCGTATCCTGCATAGTTAACCGCAACGCTCCTGAGAGTGAGTATCATTTATATTGATAACTCAAACTATCACATAAATAAGATTTATATATAATTTATATTATTCAGACAATGAATTACTTTTTCAAGACATAGCATTCTTTTATGTTATTAATAAGTTATGCTGATTTGTTAAGCAATTCACCAGATTGAGAGCGCGTTCTCGCCCCGTCTGGAAAGCCGACGGGGCTGATTTTTTCTTATTATTGCAACAGAAACTTCTCAAGGAACTGGCGGGTACGGGGCTGCTGCGGATCAGCAAATAACGCTTTTGCTGGCCCCTGCTCGACTATCCGCCCCTGGTCCATAAAGATCGCGCGGTCAGCAACGTCACGAGCAAAGCTCATTTCGTGCGTCACAATGACCATCGTGCGCTTTTCCTGTGCCAGTTGGCGGATGGTATTCAGGACTTCGCCCACCAGCTCCGGATCCAGCGCCGAGGTAGGTTCGTCAAACAGAATGACTTCCGGGCGCATCGCCAGCGCACGCGCAATCGCCACACGTTGCTGTTGACCGCCGGACAAACGACGCGGATAGCTGGTCTCTTTCCCCGTCAGCCCGACCTTCGCCAGCAGTTCGCGGGCGCGTGTCGTGGCCTCTTCTTTCGGTTCGCCTTTAACGATCACAGGCCCTTCAATAATGTTTTCCAGCACCGTACGATGCGGGAACAGATTAAAGTTCTGGAACACAAACCCGACGTGCTGGCGCAACTGGCGAATCAGCGATTTTTGCTGACTTAACGAACGTGCGGTATCAATAGTAATATCGCCAACGGTGATGGTCCCCGCCTCTGGCTGTTCCAGCAAATTTATGCTGCGTAGCAACGTGGTTTTGCCGGAACCACTCGGGCCGATAATTGCCACCACTTCGCCGGTGTTGACCTCCAGATCGATACCGTGCAGCACCGTCTGACCGTGGAATTTTTTCACCAGGTTTTTAACTTCAATGGCACTCATTTTGGCTCTCTCTCCTGGCGATTTAGTTGATTCTCAAAATGGTTCTGCAGCGTCGATAACACTGTCGCCATAATCCAGTAGATGAGCGAAGCCGCCAGATACATGGTGAACACTTCCAGAGTACGCGAGGTTATCAACTGCGCCTGACGAAACAGTTCCGGCACCTGAATCGTCGCGGCCAGTGAGGTATCTTTCACCAGGCTGATAAAGCTGTTCGACAGCGGCGGCAGTGCCACCCGCGCCGCCTGCGGCAAAATTGCGCGACGCATAGTTTGCCACGGCGTCATGCCAATACTGGCAGCCGCCTCCCACTGACCTTTATCAATAGACGAAATCGCTGCCCGCAGCGTTTCGGCAGCATAGGCGGCAGTGTTCAGTGACAGTCCAATCATCGCTGACGGAACCGGATCTAATTCAATGCCAAACTGCGGCAGACCGTAGTAGATCATAAACAGTTGTGCAATGAGCGGCGTACCGCGAAAAATGGAGATGTAAAAACGCGCCAGCCAGCGTACGGGCCATATGGGTGACAGGCGCATCAGCGCGAGAATAAACCCCAACAGCAAACCGAAAAACATACCGCCGATGCTGAGTTGCAGCGTATACCCAGCCCCTTTTAGCAGGAACGGCAAAGAATCAATAACCAGTTGTATACTTTCTTGCATGAGCGTTTCCGGGGCTAGACGTGAGGATGATAGGCGAACAGCGCAGGCGCGCCGCCAGTATGAATAAACAGAATCGGCCCTTCGTCTTTGAAGCGTTTCTGACTGATGCCATCAATCAGCCCCGCCATCGCTTTTCCGGTATACACAGGATCAAGCAGAATGCCTTCCAACCGCGCCAGCAGTTTCACCGCTTCCATGCCTTCGTCATTTGGCACGCCGTAGCCAGGGGCAAAGTAGTCATCCCAGAGTAAAACTTCTGCTGACGCGGTCAGTTCCAGCTCTTTCGCGATTGCCTGTTGCAGGCTAACCACTTTTGGCAACTGGTCAGCAACGGAACGTGACACGGTCACGCCAATCAGTTCGCTTTCTGGCATCAGTTGTTCCAGCCCTACTGCAAGCCCGGCATGCGTTCCGGCACTGCCCGACGCCACCACCACCGAAGAAATATTAACCGCCCCTTCACACTGTTGCGCGATTTCCAGCGCGCTCTCCACATAGCCCAACGCGCCTAAAGCATTGGAACCGCCAACCGGAATGACGTATGGGCGAAAGCCTTGTGCTTCGACGCGAGTCGCCAGCTCTTCCAGTTGGGCATTGGGATCGGTCAGCGCGTCGCACATTTCAATCTGGGTATTGAAGAGATCTAACAACAAGCGGTTGCCGTTGGTTAAATAATTTTCTGCAGTAGTGCCAATGGGATTTTCCAGCAGCGCCACGCAATGCAGACCAAGTTTTGCGGCCACTGCGGCAGTCTGGCGCACATGGTTAGACTGAATCGCTCCGGCTGTAATCAGTGTGTCAGCACCTTCGCGCAAGGCGTCTGCTGCGAGAAATTCCAGTTTGCGTAACTTATTTCCGCCCATTGCCAACGGGGTGACGTCATCCCGTTTGATGAAAATGTCCCGACCGAGATAATCAGAAAAACGTGGCAGATATTCGAGCGGTGTCGGTGTGCCGATAAACTCCAACCGTGGAAAACGAGTTAAATTATGCAGTGGCATAAAAGCCTCCGATGTCTGTTGTTGTGATATTGTTATTATGCACGCTGAAAACGCTTAAATAAAAAAGGCGCCGATTAAAGCGCCCTTTTTTGTCATTATGCTGATTACCTGGTCACATCAGCACCAAACCATTTTTCGGAAAGAGCTTGCAAGGTTCCATCTTTTTGCATTTCTGCGATGGCATCGTTGACTGCTTTCAGCAGATCTTCGTTGCCTTTACGCAGCGCGACACCTGACTCCTGGCGGGAAAAGGCTTCGCCGGTTACTGCCAGCGTATCATTGGTTTTCTTCACCAAATCCAGCGCCGCCAGACGGTCAACCAGGATGGCATCAATACGACCTACGCGCAGATCCTGATATTTGGTCGGGTCATCATCATAGGTGCGCACATCAACACCCTGAACATTCTGACGCAGCCACTCTTCATAGTTGGTGCCTAAACCAACGCCAACTTTTTTACCTTTCAGGTCGTCTGCGGTTTTTATTGTGCCTTCATTACCTTTTTTCACCAGCGCCTGAATACCGGAAATGGTGTAAGGGGTAGAGAAATCGTATTTTTTCTTACGTTCATCTGAGATGGTAACCTGATTAATCACCACATCGATGCGCTTAGAATCCAGGGACGCCAGCATACCATCCCACTTGGTCGGTTTTAATGCGGCTTCAACGCCCAGATGTTTTGCCAGTTGTTGAGCAAACTCCACTTCAAAACCGGTCAATTTACCGTCATCGCCCTGAAAGCTAAACGGCGGGTAAGTCCCTTCCAGTCCCACCAGCAACGTGCCACGCTCTTTTACTTTATTGAGCAGGCCTTCGTTGGCAAAACTTTTCACGCTCATACCCGCAACCAGCGCCACGGCCATAACACCCATCAACGCCTGACGCCCCAGATGTACTAATTTCATATTCACCCCGAATGTTGTTATGTTGGTTTGCAGTGTAGAGCCATTGTTCGTAGACACAAAAACAACTCTGCTACATCTTATTCTTATTTAATATATATCAGTAGCTGACAGACTGGGGGATTTCTGCGCAAGGTCGCCGCGGGTTTGCATCTGGTAACACTGGTACTTACGTAATGCGATGCGATAATTATTGGTGCTGGTGGTGGGCAGCCAGGGTGCGAGGTTTTCATCAAGAAAACCATCCTGCAACAGGTCAGAGGAAATATCGTGTTCGCTTAAATAATTACCCAAACGACGTAGACGAACCACATATTCGCGCACTGTACCGGGGCTCATTTCAGTATGGTCAAAAAGAAACTGCTTAAAGCCGATAATATCAAAAAAATCACTCTGGGTTTTGCAGTGTAAATCACCGCAGAAACGGCATAACGCTGCCCATGATTTTTGTTCCTCATACCAGCCATTTTCATCAAGCAGCGTATCAAGACGGGAAATCTCGATTTTATTGACTATTTTGCCATCGTGAACCAGGGTAATGCGATCGAGTAATTTACGGCAATATGCGCAATGAGTCTGGCTGTGTTTAAAATCTTTAAGATAGCGGCTTAATGGTCGCCTTTTCTGGTGCTGCATCATTATTAAGAACTCCTGGTATTCAAAATTAATGTGCGGCATTTACCTGAGTTATAACTTACCCAGTTTGGTGCGTAACCGTTTAATAGCCTGGCTGTGTAACTGACTAACCCGCGATTCACCGACCTCAAGCACCGCGCCAATCTCTTTGAGATTAAGCTCTTCCTGGTAATAGAGCGTTAATACCAACTGTTCGCGCTCCGGCAACATTTCGATGGCTTCCATTACCCGCTGGCGCAAATTACTGTCCAGTAACTGCTGTAACGGGTTATCCCGCTGATGATCGTCAGTAACCAGTTCGATGCTATCACCGTGCTCTTCGCGCCACTCATCATAAGAGAAAAGTTGGCTGTTATTAGTATCAAGCAACATTTGCCGGTAATCAGCGATTTCAATCCCTAAACGTTCTGCCACTTCCGTTTCTGTGGCGTTGCGGCCAAGTTCCTGCTCCAGTTGCCCTATTGCCTGCGCCACTTCACGTGCATTGCGTCGCACGCTGCGCGGCACCCAGTCACGGCTGCGAAGTTCATCCAGCATAGCACCACGGATACGCTGCACTGCGTAAGTTGTAAATGCCGTTCCTTGCAGGGCATCATAACGTTCAACAGCATTAAGTAATCCAATGCCGCCTGCCTGTAGCAGATCGTCAAGTTCTACACTCGCGGGCAGTCGAACCTGCAGGCGCAATGCTTCGTGACGCACCAGCGGGATATAACGCTGCCACAGCGAATGTTTATCCATTACACCTTCAGCGGTATAGAGTGATTTCACGATAAACAGCCCTGCGTTATATAAATAATCGGCATAATTATCCGTTTCTGCAGGTTTTTTAATCGGACGATTAATGGGTGAAATAAGGGGTTATTTGGGGTAATCGGTAAATAGTGAGCAGAATAACCCCGCTGGAGCGGGGTTAAGATAGCTGACAAAGTCCGCCTCATCTTGCCGGATGCGGCGTAAACGCCTTATCCGACCTACGCGAATATGCAAATTTAATTAATTGCGATTCACCTTGTAGGCATGATAAGCGTAGCGCATCAGGCAATTTGGCGTTTGTTGTCATTATATTACGACGATTAGCCCTGCAGCAGAGACAGAACCTGCTGCGGCACCTGGTTAGCTTTAGACAGCACAGAGTTACCCGCCTGCTGGATGATCTGCGCTTTCGACATGTTAGACACTTCGGTCGCATAGTCGGCGTCCTGAATACGGGACTGCGCTTCAGACAGGTTGGTGGTGGTGTTGTTCAGGTTGGTTACCGCAGAGTCCAGACGGTTTTGAACGGCACCGAGGGAGGAGCGGAAAGTATCAACCTGTGCAATGGCTTTGTCTAAAAGTGCCAGTGGATCAGCAGAAGAAGCCCCTGAGAACTGCGCAGTCGGAGTTGCTGTAGATAATTCAACAACAACTTTGTTCGCTGTGGCTGTTGCCGTAGTGTCATCATTAAGCGCCGCTGGAGCCGTTGTAGCGTAGTTTTTACCCTGGAATGTTACATATCCCGCAGCCGCGCCGTCAGAGTCAGCGGCAACTTTAATCAGCTGATCTTTCTGAGTAGCTGCAGTCGTTAGTCCATTATCGGTGTCTTTGTATTCGACATCGGCTTTATTCAACGTCACTTCACCACTTGCATGGTCAATGGACGCGGAGTAGAAATCACTACCGGATTGAACGACGAACTGTGCGGTGGCAGCCCCTTTCGCATCCAGGGTGTTGTGTAACGTCAGGCTGGAAACATCGACAGTTTTACCTGTCGCAGTAGTCAGATCTTTCGCAACAGCAGTGAAATCAACACCAACAGGTTTTGTCCCAGCGGCTCCTGTAATTTGAGTAATTGAATCACCAACGTTAAGTGATTGAGCAGAAACGGAGAAACCATTCAACCCTAATGTAGAAGAGTCAATTTTCTGTAAATCAATGCTAATAGTCTGGCCATCATTCGCGCCAACCTGAATCTTCATCGAACCGTCTTTTGCCAGTACATTCACGCCGTTGAACTGGGTCTGACCGGAAACACGGTCAATCTCATCCAGACGGGATTTGATTTCGTCCTGAATAGATGACAGGTCAGAATCAGAGTTAGTACCGGTCGTCGCCTGAACGGTCAACTCACGCACACGTTGCAAGTTGTTGTTGATTTCAGACAACGCACCTTCTGTGGTCTGCGCCAGAGAAATACCGTCGTTGGCGTTACGCGCAGCCTGAGTCAGGCCTTTAATGTTAGAGGTGAAACGGTTAGCAATCGCCTGACCGGCAGCGTCATCTTTCGCACTGTTAATACGCAGGCCAGAAGAGAGGCGTTCGATAGAAGTCGACAGCGCAGACTGGTTTTTGTTGATGTTGTTTTGAGTGATCAGCGAGAGGCTGTTGGTATTAATGACTTGTGCCATAATTCATTTTCCTGTTTTCAAGTCTACGGTTTAAGTATTGGGCTTCCACCCTTCGGCTTCGTCGCCGTCAACCCTGTTATCGTCTGGTCACTCACAACCTTTAGAATTTTTTTCTAGCGGTCGAAATACTCCCCTTCCTCGTTGCTGTTCGTGTCATTAAGCCCAAAAATAAATCGTAAACTTTGCCCCACTTACGCCGATAACCCCGGTATTCGTTCTACATGTCGCATGATTAAGGAATCTATATGGCGAGTATTTCAACGCTTGGGGTTGGGTCGGGGCTGGACTTAAGCAGCATCCTCGACAGTCTGGAGGCGGCAGAAAAATCTACCCTGACGCCGATATCGAAACAGCAAAGTTCTTACACCGCGAAACTGAGCGCCTACGGGACGCTGAAAAGCGCGCTGGAGAGTTTCCAGACGGCCAATACAGCACTGAATAAAGCCGATTTATTTACCGCCACCTCAACCACCAGCAGCTCATCAGCTTTCAGCGCCACGACCACGGGCAGCGCGATTGCCGGGAAATACACCATTAGCGTCAGCCAACTGGCGCAGGCGCAGACGCTGACCACCCAAAATAGTCAAAAAGACAGTAAAGCCGCCATCGCCACCAGCGATAGCGTACTGACCATCCAGCAAGGCGGCGGTAAAGAGCCGGTCACGATTGATATCAGTGCGGCTGATTCGTCGCTCTCCGGCATTCGCGATGCCATTAACAACGCCAAAGCTGGTGTCAGCGCCAGTATCATCAATGTGGGTAACGGCGAGTATCGTTTGTCCATCACCGCCAATGATACCGGTAACGACAACGCCATGAAGCTCAGCGTCAGCGGTGACAGCACCCTGCAAAGTTTTATGGGTTACAACGGAACTTCGGGTGATAGCAGCAATGGCATGGTTGAAAGCGTCACCGCGCAGAACGCCAAACTGACGGTCAATAACGTTGAGATTGAAAACAGCAGCAATACTATCAGTGACGCGCTGGAAGATATCACCCTCAACCTGAATGACGTCACCACCGGTAATCAGACACTGACCATCAGTAAAGATACATCCAAAGCTGAAAATGCGGTTAAAGCGTGGGTGGATGCCTATAACGCATTACAGGATACCTTCAGCAACTTAACGAAATACACAGCCGTCGATGCCGGTGCTGAAAACCAGGATTCCAGCAATGGTGCATTACTCGGTGACTCCACACTGCGTACCATCCAGACTCAGCTTAAAACCTTGCTCGCCAATACCCACAGCAGTTCAAACTATAAAACGCTGGCACAAATTGGCATTACCAGCGATGCCAGTACCGGAAAGCTGGAAATAGCGACCGACAAACTGCAAACAGCGCTGAAAAAAGATGCTGCTGGCGTCGGTGAAATGTTTATTGGTGACGGTAAAAGTACAGGCGTAACCACCAGCATTAGCAGCAACCTGACCAGTTGGCTCTCCTCCACCGGGATAATCCAGGCCGCAAAAGATGGCGTCAGCAAAACGCTGAACAATTTGACCGATCAATACAATGCCGCCAGCGAACGCATCGATACATTAATGGCGCGCTATAAAGCCCAGTTCACCCAATTAGATGTGTTAATGAACTCGCTGAACTCCACCAGCAGCTATCTGACACAACAGTTCGACACCTCAAATAGCAGTTCGAAATAATCTCAGGAGAGACAATGTACAGCGCAAAAGGCACCCAGGCCTACGCACAAATTGGCGTCGAAAGCGCCGTAATGAGTGCCAGCCAACAGCAACTGGTCACCATGCTATTTGACGGCGTGTTGAGTGCGCTGGTAAGAGCGCGCTTGTTTATGCAGGACAACAATCAGGAAGGCAAAGGCGTCTCTTTGTCAAAAGCGATCAACATTATTGAGAACGGGCTGAGACTCAGTCTTGACGAAGAAAGTCAGGACGAATTAACCCAGAATTTGATTGCACTCTATAGCTATATGATCAGGCGTTTGCTGCAAGCTAATTTACGCAACGATGTCTCCGCAGTCGCAGAAGTGGAAACTTTAATGCGCAATCTTGCCGATGCCTGGAAAGAGTCTCTACTCTCCCCTTCATTGATTCAGGACCCTGTCTGATGAACCATGCACCGCACTTGTATTTTGCCTGGCAACAACTCGTCGAAAAAAGCCAGCTCATGTTACGCCTGGCGACAGAAGGACGGTGGGATGAACTCATCGCCAGCGAAATGGAATATGTCAATGCGGTGCAAAAAATTGCACACTTAACGGAAGAAATGGAACCCTCTGCCATGATCCAGGAGCAACTCAGACCTATGCTGCGCCTCGTTCTGGAAAACGAAAACAAAGTAAAACAGTTATTGCAGATTCGGATGGATGAACTGGCGAAACTGGTCGGTCAGTCATCAATGCAAAAATCGGTGTTAAGCACCTACGGCGATCAGGGTGGCTACGTGCTGGCGCCGCAGGAAAATCTCTTTTGAAGCTTAAAGAGCTGATTGCTCGCGAATAATCCGATTACGGCTACGCTTCTAATGTTCCCCTTGAGCGGAGTCGAAGAATGCGTAACCCCACGCTGTTGCAATGTTTTCATTGGTATTACCCGGAAGGCGGCAAGCTCTGGCCTGAACTGGCCGAGCGCGCCGACGGTTTAAATGATATTGGTATCAATATGATCTGGCTGCCGCCCGCCTATAAAGGCGCATCGGGCGGGTATTCTGTTGGCTACGACTCCTATGATTTATTTGATTTAGGCGAGTTTGATCAGAAAGGCAGCATCCCCACCAAATATGGCGATAAAGCACAGTTGCTGGCGGCCATTGACGCACTCAAACGCAATGACATTGCCGTACTGCTGGACGTGGTCGTCAACCACAAAATGGGGGCTGACGAAAAAGAAGCCATTCGCGTACAGCGCGTCAATGCAGATGATCGCACGCAAATTGATGATGAAATCATTGAGTGCGAAGGCTGGACCCGTTACACCTTCCCGGCTCGTGCCGGTCAATACTCGCAGTTCATCTGGGACTTCAAATGTTTTAGCGGCATCGACCATATCGAAAATCCAAACGAAGATGGCATTTTTAAAATCGTCAACGACTACACCGGCGAAGGCTGGAATGACCAGGTTGATGATGAGTTAGGTAATTTCGACTATCTGATGGGCGAAAATATCGATTTTCGCAACCATGCCGTCACGGAAGAGCTTAAATACTGGGCACGCTGGGTGATGGAGCAAACGCAGTGCGACGGTTTTCGTCTCGACGCAGTAAAACATATTCCAGCCTGGTTTTATAAAGAGTGGATCGAACACGTGCAGGAAGTCGCGCCAAAACCGCTATTTATTGTGGCGGAATACTGGTCGCGTGAAGTAGATAAGCTGCAAACATATATTGCCCAGGTAGAAGGCAAAACCATGCTATTTGATGCGCCGCTGCAAATGAAATTCCATGAAGCATCCCGAATGGGGCGCAACTACGATATGACGCAGATATTCACCGGTACGCTGGTGGAAGCCGATCCTTTCCATGCCGTTACACTGGTCGCCAACCACGATACCCAACCGTTGCAAGCCCTTGAAGCTCCGGTAGAACCGTGGTTTAAACCGCTGGCGTATGCCCTTATTTTGCTGCGGGAAAATGGCGTCCCTTCAGTGTTCTACCCTGATCTGTACGGTGCTCATTACGAAGATGTCGGCGGTGACGGGCAAACCTATCCGATAGATATGCCAATAATCGAACAGCTCGATGAGTTAATCCTCGCCCGCCAGCGCTTCGCCCACGGTGTACAGACGTTATTTTTCGATCATCCGAACTGTATTGCCTTTAGTCGCAGCGGCACCGACGAATATCCAGGCTGTGTGGTGGTGATGTCAAACGGTGACGATGGCGAAAAAACCATTCATCTGGGAGAGAATTACGGCAATAAAACCTGGCGTGATTTTCTGGGCAATCGGCAAGAGAGCGTGGTGACCGATGAAAATGGCGAAGCGACCTTTTTTTGCAACGGCGGTAGCGTCAGTGTGTGGGTTATCGAAGAGGTGATTTAAACACATCCCCGGCGGCAAACCGGGGATATTTCATTACGGTAGTGGCGTCGGCAACGGCGCTTTTTCCAGCACAGCAGCACATTCAGCCGTTGGTCGATCCACGCGTTCCATCGTCATGCCATCGTATTCAATAGTGTTACCGTCACGCTCAATCTCGTACAGTTCACGTTTGACAGTAACGTTAGTGAGATCATCAGATATCAGCGTCAACTTACCCGGTAAAGCAATCACCCGCTGCCACTGACGGCAATCCAGCGTATCACCCTCTTTAGTGACAATCAGGCTACCTATCGCTTCCGGGCTGACCAGAGCACGTTGCGGCCCTTTAGTCTGCCAGTAGCCCGCCAGCCAGTCTGGCGCGGGCGTTTTCACAACATTGTTATAATTTTCAACTTCGGCACAGCCAGCCAGCAGCATAAGTGCGCCTGCAATTGCGAGTTTTTTCATCATTCATCCTGCATGAGAAGAAAAGAGGATTGTGGCATTAATGCCTTGATGCTGCCAGCCTTTCCAGGCCCAAAGAGAAATTTGATCTAACCATTATTTTTGTGAATTATTACCACGAAAAAGAATTTGTCTGGTGTATTATTCGCGGCTCTTGTTTCAAACCTTCTGAGTTCAGAGGCTATATACATGTCATGGCAGCAATTCAAACAAGCCTGGTTGATTAAATTCTGGGCCCCCATCCCTGCGGTCATCGCGGCGGGTATTCTCTCCACTTATTATTTTGGCATCACCGGCACCTTTTGGGCTGTTACCGGCGAATTTACCCGTTGGGGTGGTCAGCTCCTGCAACTGTTTGGCGTCCATGCCGAAGAGTGGGGCTATTTTAAAATTATCCATCTGGAAGGATCGCCATTAACCCGCATTGACGGGATGATGATTCTTGGTATGTTTGGCGGCTGTTTTGCCGCGGCTCTGTGGGCCAACAACGTTAAATTACGTATGCCGCGCAGCCGTATCCGCATTATGCAGGCTATTATTGGCGGGATTATCGCTGGTTTCGGCGCGCGTCTGGCGATGGGCTGTAACCTGGCTGCATTTTTCACTGGCATTCCGCAGTTCTCACTGCACGCCTGGTTCTTTGCCATCGCCACCGCCATTGGCTCATGGTTTGGTGCACGCTTTACTCTGCTGCCAGTCTTCCGTATCCCGGTAAAAATGCAAAAAGTCTCTGCCGCCTCACCGCTAACACAAAAACCAGATCAGGCACGGCGTCGTTTCCGCCTCGGGATGCTGGTCTTTTTTGGCATGTTGGGCTGGGCGCTGTTAACGGCGATGAATCAACCGAAGCTGGGGCTGGCAATGCTGTTTGGCGTCGGCTTTGGCTTACTGATTGAACGCGCGCAAATCTGCTTTACTTCGGCGTTCCGCGATATGTGGATCACCGGGCGTACCCATATGGCGAAAGCGATCATTATCGGTATGGCGGTAAGTGCCATCGGTATTTTCAGTTACGTACAGTTAGGTGTAGAACCGAAAATCATGTGGGCTGGCCCGAACGCCGTCATTGGCGGGTTACTGTTTGGCTTTGGTATTGTGCTGGCGGGCGGCTGCGAAACTGGCTGGATGTACCGTGCAGTGGAAGGCCAGGTGCACTACTGGTGGGTTGGGCTGGGTAATGTTATCGGCTCAACGATTCTGGCTTATTACTGGGATGACTTCGCCCCGGCACTGGCCACCGACTGGGACAAAATCAACCTGCTGAAAACCTTTGGCCCAATGGGCGGCCTGCTGGTGACATATTTACTGTTGTTCGCTGCCCTGATGTTGATTATCGGCTGGGAGAAACGCTTCTTCCGCCGCGCGGCGCTGCAAACTGCTAAGGAGATTGCATGAAAAATATCGTTCCTGATTACCGTCTTGATATGGTGGGCGAACCCTGCCCTTATCCGGCGGTCGCGACCCTTGAGGCGATGCCGCAGTTAAAAAAAGGCGAGATCCTCGAAGTGGTCAGCGACTGTCCGCAGTCAATTAATAATATTCCACTGGACGCACGTAACCACGGCTATACCGTACTGGATATCCAACAAGACGGGCCGACCATTCGTTATTTAATTCAGAAGTAATCTTTTCTCCCGCTGTTTCAGGCAGCGGGAGTATCTTTGCTACGAATTCTCCATTGTGGACGTACAGAAAGTCCGTGGTATATCAGAAAAATAGTCTCAATATTTGATGACCATGCAGGAATGAATTAGTGGTGAAGCATCTCATCCACAATTTCTTTCGTCTGTAACTGATAAGGATAATAAGTTGGCCAGTTGTCCATTTCTTCAAGTAACTGCTGTTGTGACGTATTCCCCATAAATATATGAAAATGGGATGATTTACGAGGGGCAATAATATGATCACTAAACTGCACAAACTTAGGGGCTTTACTGGCTGGTTCCCGGCACTCAAACAGATAACGCACACCTTTCTTCCCTGATTTATATGTCAGTATTTTAAACCCACTGTAATTATATTTACAGGAAGTCATCTCCTCCCCTCGATGGAACTCCATAACACCATTTTCGATGCCAATTGTGTCAACATCTGTTATGTATCCCTTCTGATAGTAGGCTTTAATATCTGCGAATGATTTACCCGGTTCTTTTTCTGCTTTCATTTTAAAGACAGGATCAAGATCACCACTTTGAAGCAAGGGGTACACCGATTGCCAAATACCCTCCCAATCAGCGAGGGATCTATCCTTCACGTTATTATCATCAAAAATACCCTCTGCTGCTTTTTGTTCCATTTCTGTCAGTGGTGCCCCATGTGAATGATGCCCATGAGCAAGTGCATAGTTGCCTGCTAATAGTAACCCCAGAGCAAAAGCCAATTTATTAACAATCATCATCCAGTTTGTCCTCCCGCTTCAACATCACATAATGTTATAACATAACATTTAATAAAAACAACACTGAAGAACGAATAGCAAAACCTAACCAAACACACGCACCATAACCCTACATTTAGTACGTCTTTATCACCAACTACAACCGTTGAAGAAATGCGCCGTTGAAAGCTTTTATTGTAATGATTTTGTCTTACTGCGCTGCCAGTAATAACGGGAAATCATGAATGCAGTACAGAGACAACATTAAGTCATCGGATCTGATTGAAGGAATAGCACCAATCATGCAAACTACAAACTCTCACAACCAACAAGAGATTATTCCCCCTGATGGATCAGGTTGCTATTTTCCAAAAGATGTTTGAGCAAGTGAGAACGGAGCTAAACTTTTCCTGGTTTTACACAGAGTTAAAACGTCATCATATTGCGCATTACATTTACTATCTTGCTACAGATAACATTAGGATCGTTACACACGATGACAAGGTATTGTTAATAAGAGGAAGCAGAAATCTATTAAAAGTCAGTGCCACTAAGAACCCTGAGAAAGTAATAAAAGCAGCCCGGACTCACATTGCCAGAAGATCTACTTTTCGGGAATATTGTATAACGCTCGCGAATGCGGGTGTCTTCCGGTGGGTTACTGACGTTAACGATAATAAACGTCGTTACTATTCTATCGATAATACACTCTTATATATTGAAGATGTTGAGAACAATAAACCCTTAATTTAGATGTATTAGCTCATTTCAGATCTGACAGTTATCCGTACAGGTATCTGTCAGATTATCTCTGGCTTGATTTTCTCTTCTCTGACACCACTCACGCTCCATAGCAGCTCCCAGACGGGAAGTTCATGGAAAATGCCTGCCAAAAATTGTTATATTATAACAGTGAACAGTTTTACCCTGATTGAGGAGAAAATACATGAAAATCAATGACATAGGTAAAATCATTTTTCTTTTTGCACTGCTAACCTCAACGGCCTCTGCCGCTGGCAAGGACATTAATGTTGAGTTCAGAAAGGGGCATAGTAGCGCCCAGTACTCAGGAGAGATAAAGGGGTACGATTACGACACATATAACTTCTATGCCAAAAAAGGCCAGAAGGTGCATATCAGTATCTCCAATGAGGGTGCTGATATTGTCCTCTTTGGGCCAGGAATTAGCGACTCTGTTGATCTCTCCAGATATTCTCCCGAGCTTGATGACAATGGTCAGTACATCCTTCCCGCTTCCGGTAAATATGAGCTAAGAGTGCTTCAAACCCGTAATGACGCTCGTAAAAACAAAGTAAAAAAATACAGCGTCAACATACAGATTGAGTAAACAGAAATTGACGGGGCTATCCCCGTCATTGCTTTCCTGTACCTGAGGATAACTGTCAGTAACAGACAGAGGCTGTCTATGACGCTGTTCCTGCCACATGAAATATGACCCGGAGTCTTCCCACCCGATTGAATCTGCTGGCATAAGGGACACCCCCGCGCCCTGTTTACGCGCTAAATACGGCTTCTTTAACCGTCTGAATGCGGTGAGGATATGTCGGTAAGACTTACCTGAAAATACGGTTAATTTTTTAGTTTAAACCTTTTTTAGTTATTAGTAAGATGCATATGCTTCAACAGAAGCTGGGAAATTCAACAACTCTTAGATAATTTTGGACCTTGTCCCGCGGCTCCAATCCGACAGCCGCGCTTCTTTTCACTCTCATAGTCAACAGGTTACAAAACCTACACCTGCATGGACATCACTTCCTGATACGCCGCCACCAGCTTATTACGCACCTGAATCCCCATTTGCATCGAAACCGACGCTTTTTGCATCTCGGTCATCACATCGTTTAGCGCTACGCCGGGTTCACCGAGGGTAAATTTTTCTGCCTGTGTGCGGGCGGTGGTTTGCGTATCGCTAATGCGATCGAGCGCAGCATGAAGCTGTCCGGCAAAACTGATGGTCGGTTGCGGCAGAGTCCCCTGCGCACGCGCACTCATCGCCGTGGCCTGTAACTGGCTGATAACCCCTTCAATCCCCTGTATCGCTGACATATTCATCTCCCGGACAATTCTTGGTAGCAGAGCCTACCAGTAAGTCAATAAGATAAAGGCGCTAAATAGAGACAAAAAAATGGGTTAATTGGCGCATAGAAAAAAATAAAACCACAAATAATGAGGCCGTTAATTTTTCGAGTTTGCTGACCCGGGAGTGCGTCTTGTTCCACTTTGCCAATACCGCTGTCTATCATCTGCCACGAGGTGCGCGATGAATGCGACTGCAGCCCAGACAAAATCTCTTGAGTGGCTTAATCGCCTGCGCGCAAATCCGAAAATACCTTTGGTTGTTGCTGCTTCCGCGGCGGTTGCAGTGATGGTCGCGTTAATTCTGTGGGCAAAAGCCCCTGATTACCGCACGTTATTCAGCAATCTTTCCGATCAGGATGGCGGTGCGATCGTCAGCCAACTGACACAAATGAATATTCCTTACCGCTTCAGCGAAGCCAGCGGCGCGATTGAAGTTCCGGCAGATAAAGTTCACGAGCTACGTCTGCGTCTGGCACAGCAAGGCTTGCCTAAAGGCGGCGCGGTCGGTTTTGAACTGCTCGATCAGGAAAAGTTTGGTATCAGCCAGTTCAGCGAACAGGTGAATTATCAGCGAGCGCTGGAAGGTGAACTTTCCCGTACCATCGAAACTATCGGCCCGGTAAAAGGAGCGCGCGTGCATCTGGCGATGCCGAAACCGTCTTTATTTGTCCGTGAACAAAAATCCCCTTCGGCATCAGTGACGGTAAATCTTTTACCTGGTCGCGCGCTGGATGAAGGGCAAATCAGTGCCATTGTGCATCTGGTTTCCAGTGCGGTAGCCGGATTGCCACCGGGTAACGTCACGCTGGTGGATCAGGGTGGGCATCTGTTAACCCAGTCCAGCACCAGCGGGCGCGATCTTAATGACGTCCAGTTAAAATATGCCAGTGATGTCGAAGGTCGCATTCAGCGGCGTATTGAAGCGATCCTGTCACCAGTTGTCGGCAACGGCAATATTCACGCTCAGGTGACGGCACAACTGGATTTCGCCAGTAAAGAGCAAACCGAAGAACAGTATCGCCCTAATGGCAATGCGTCACAGGCAGCGCTCCGTTCCCGTCAACTGAATGAGAGCGAACAAAGCGGTTCCGGTTACCCTGGCGGCGTGCCTGGCGCATTATCGAATCAGCCTGCGCCTGCCAATAACGCGCCAATCAGTACGCCTCCGGCAAATCAAAACAACCGTCAGCAACAAACAAGCACCACCAGTAATAGCGGCCCGCGCAGCACCCAGCGTAATGAAACCAGCAACTACGAAGTCGATCGCACTATTCGTCATACCAAAATGAACGTAGGCGACGTGCAACGTTTGTCGGTCGCCGTCGTGGTGAATTACAAAACGCTGCCGGATGGTAAACCGCTGCCACTGAGCGCCGAACAGATGAAGCAAATTGAAGATCTGACCCGCGAGGCGATGGGCTTTTCTGAAAAGCGCGGCGATTCACTCAATGTCGTCAACTCCCCCTTCAACAGCGGTGACGAAAGCGGTGGAGAACTGCCGTTCTGGCAACAACAAGTGTTTATCGATCAACTGCTGGCTGCCGGTCGCTGGTTGCTGGTGCTACTGGTGGCGTGGCTGCTGTGGCGTAAAGCGGTACGCCCGCAGTTAACACGCCGCACCGAGGCGGCGAGCGCCGTACAACAGCAGCCACAGGCTCGCCAGGAAGTGGAAGATGCGGTGGAAGTACGCCTCAGCAAAGACGAACAATTGCAGCAACGCCGTGCTAACCAACGTCTGGGAGCGGAAGTAATGAGCCAGCGTATCCGTGACATGTCTGATAACGATCCGCGCGTAGTAGCGCTGGTCATTCGCCAGTGGATAAATAACGATCATGAGTAACCTGACAGGCACCGATAAAAGCGTCATCTTGCTAATGACCATTGGCGAAGATCGGGCGGCTGAAGTGTTCAAGCACCTCTCCCAGCGCGAAGTGCAAACCCTGAGCGCAGCGATGGCAAATGTCACGCAGATCTCCAATAAACAGTTAACTGAAGTGCTGGCGGAGTTTGAACAAGAAGCTGAACAGTTCGCCGCCCTGAATATTAACGCCAACGATTATCTGCGTTCGGTGCTGGTGAAAGCGCTGGGCGAAGAGCGTGCCGCCAGCCTGCTGGAAGATATTCTCGAAACCCGCGACACCGCCAGCGGCATAGAAACGCTCAACTTCATGGAGCCGCAGAGTGCCGCCGATCTTATTCGCGATGAACATCCACAGATTATCGCCACCATTCTGGTACATCTGAAGCGCGCCCAGGCCGCCGATATTCTGGCGTTGTTCGATGAACGTCTGCGTCACGACGTGATGCTGCGTATCGCCACCTTTGGCGGTGTACAGCCTGCCGCGCTGGCGGAACTGACCGAAGTGCTGAATGGTCTGCTCGACGGTCAGAATCTCAAACGCAGCAAAATGGGCGGCGTGAGAACAGCAGCCGAAATTATCAACCTGATGAAAACCCAGCAGGAAGAGGCGGTTATTACCGCCGTGCGTGAATTTGACGGTGAGCTGGCGCAGAAAATCATCGACGAAATGTTCCTGTTCGAAAATCTGGTGGATGTCGACGATCGCAGTATCCAGCGTCTGTTGCAGGAAGTGGATTCCGAATCGCTGCTGATCGCCCTGAAAGGTGCCGAACAGCCACTGCGCGAGAAGTTCCTGCGCAATATGTCGCAACGCGCCGCCGATATCCTGCGCGACGACCTCGCCAACCGTGGTCCGGTACGTTTGTCGCAGGTGGAGAACGAGCAGAAAGCGATTCTGCTGATTGTGCGCCGCCTTGCCGAAACCGGCGAAATGGTGATTGGCAGCGGCGAGGACACCTATGTCTGATAACCTGCCGTGGAAAACCTGGACGCCTGACGATCTTGCGCCGCCACAGGCAGAGTTTGTGCCGCTGATGGAGCCGGAAGAAACCGTCACTGAAGAGATCGAACCCAGCCTTGAACAACAACTGGCACAACTGCAAATGCAGGCTCACGAGCAAGGTTATCAGGCGGGGATTGCCGAAGGTCGCCAGACAGGCCATGAACAAGGCTATCAGGAGGGTCTGGCACAGGGGCTGGAACAAGGACTGGTGCAGGCGAAATCTCAGCAAGCACCGATTCATGCGCGGATGCAGCAACTAGTCAGCGAATTCCAGACCACCCTTGACGCGCTGGATAGCGTGATAGCTTCGCGGCTGATGCAAATGGCTCTGGAGGCGGCGCGTCAGGTGATCGGTCAGACGCCCACGGTGGACAGCCAGGCACTGATCAAACAGATCCAGCAGTTGCTACAGCAGGAACCGTTATTCAGCGGCAAACCACAGTTACGCGTGCATCCGGATGACCTGCAACGCGTCGATGAGATGCTTGGCGCAACGTTAAGCCTGCACGGCTGGCGGTTGCGCGGCGATCCAACTCTGCATCCCGGCGGCTGTAAAGTCTCTGCCGATGAAGGCGATCTCGATGCCAGTGTCGCCACCCGTTGGCAAGAACTCTGCCGTCTGGCAGCACCTGGAGTGGTGTGATGACCACTCGCCTGACACGCTGGTTAACCTCGCTGGATAGCTTTGAAGCCAAAATTGCGCAACTTCCTGCGGTACGCCGCTACGGGCGATTAACCCGCGCCACCGGGCTGGTGCTGGAAGCCACCGGATTACAACTACCGCTCGGCGCAACCTGTGTGATTGAACGCCAGAACGGCGCTGAAACTCACGAAGTGGAAAGCGAAGTGGTTGGCTTTAACGGTCAACGGCTGTTTTTAATGCCGCTGGAGGAAGTGGAAGGTGTACTGCCTGGCGCACGCGTTTATGCCAAAAACATCTCCCCACAAGGGTTGCAAAGCGGCAAGCAATTACCGCTCGGTCCGGCGTTGTTAGGTCGCGTTCTGGACGGTAGCGGTAAACCACTCGACGGCCAGCCCTCTCCCGATACGACTGAAACCGGTGCATTAATTACCCCGCCGTTTAACCCATTGCAACGTACGCCGATTGAGCACGTGCTGGATACGGGCGTGCGTCCAATCAATGCCCTGCTTACCGTCGGACGCGGGCAGCGTATGGGGCTGTTTGCCGGTTCCGGCGTCGGCAAAAGTGTGTTGCTGGGGATGATGGCGCGTTACACCCGTGCAGATGTGATTGTCGTTGGTTTAATTGGTGAACGTGGACGCGAAGTAAAAGATTTTATTGAGAATATCCTCGGTGCTGAAGGGCGTGCGCGCTCGGTGGTGATTGCCGCACCAGCCGATGTTTCTCCGCTCCTGCGAATGCAAGGTGCCGCCTATGCCACGCGCATTGCCGAAGATTTTCGCGATCGGGGTCAGCATGTGTTGCTAATTATGGATTCCCTCACCCGCTACGCGATGGCTCAGCGTGAAATTGCGCTGGCGATTGGCGAACCGCCTGCCACCAAAGGCTATCCTCCATCGGTATTCGCCAAACTACCGGCGTTGGTCGAGCGTGCCGGAAACGGCATCAGCGGCGGCGGCTCGATTACCGCTTTTTATACCGTGCTCACCGAAGGTGATGATCAGCAAGATCCGATTGCCGACTCCGCGCGGGCGATCCTCGACGGGCACATCGTACTGTCTCGTCGTCTGGCGGAAGCCGGACACTATCCGGCAATTGATATTGAAGCGTCAATCAGCCGTGCAATGACAGCACTGATCAGCGAGCAACATTACGCGCGGGTGCGCACATTCAAACAGTTGCTGTCGAGTTTTCAGCGCAACCGCGACCTGGTCAGCGTTGGTGCTTATGCCAAAGGCAGCGATCCCATGCTCGATAAAGCCATCGCCTTATGGCCGCAGCTTGAGGGCTATTTGCAACAAGGCATTTTTGAACGCGCGGACTGGGAAGACTCTCTCCAGGGGCTGGAGCACATTTTCCCAACGGTGTCATAACTCAGGAGATAACAGCAGATGGCAGAACATGGCGCACTGGCGACCCTGAAAGATCTGGCAGAAAAAGAGGTGGATAACGCCGCACGACTGTTGGGTGAAATGCGTCGCGGATGCCAGCAGGCAGAAGAGCAACTCAAAATGCTGATCGATTATCAGAATGAATATCGTAACAACCTGAATAGCGATATGAGTGCAGGAATGACCAGCAATCGCTGGATTAACTATCAGCAATTTATCCAGACGCTGGAAAAAGCCATTACTCAGCACCACCAGCAACTTACACAGTGGACACAGAAAGTTGATGTTGCCCTGAATAACTGGCGGGAAAAGAAACAACGTTTGCAGGCCTGGCAGACACTGCAGGAACGGCAATCCACGGCGGCACTGTTAGCAGAAAACCGCCTCGATCAGAAAAAGATGGATGAGTTTGCCCAGCGCGCCGCCATGAGGAAACCAGAATGATTCGCTTAGCGCCCTTGATTACCGCTGACGTTGACACCACCACGCTGTCCGGCGGTAAAGCCACCGATAACGCACAAGATTTTCTCGTTTTGTTGAGCGGAGCATTAGCAGGCGAGACAACAAACAACAAATCTACGCCCCCATTGTTGGTGGCGACAGATAAACTTGTCATCAAAGTCGAGCCGCTGGTCAGCGATATTCAGAACGACGCGCAACAACCAGATTTACGGATCTCTGTGGATGGAACACAGCCCGTCATCAACGACGAACAATCCACATCAACACCATTAATCACCGCTCAGGCGATTACGCTGGCTGCGGTGCCAGACAAAGACACGGCAAAAGACGAAAAAGCGGATGATCTTAATGAAGACGCCGCGGCCAGCCTGAGCGCCCTTTTCGCAATGTTGCCGGGTTTTGACAATACGCCCAAAGTAACTGACACACCATCAACCGTGTTACCGACAGAAAAGCCAGCACACCCCACAAAACTGACTTCTGCGCAACGCACAACAGCACAGCCTGGCGACACCGCTGAAGCGTCAGTCCAGCCATTAACACCGCTGGTAGCTGAAGCCCAGAGCAAAGCGGAAGTCATCAGCACGCCTTCGCCAGTGACTGCTGCTGCCAGCCCGCTAATCACTCCACACCAGATGCAGCCTCTGCCCACCGTCGCAGCGCCTGTTTTGAGTGCCCCGCTGGGTTCCCATGAATGGCAACAATCCTTAAGCCAACATATTTCACTGTTTACCCGTCAGGGGCAACAAAGCGCTGAATTGCGTTTGCACCCGCAGGATTTAGGTGAAGTGCACATCTCCCTCAAAGTGGATGACAACCAGGCGCAAATCCAGATGGTTTCGCCGCATCAGCACGTGCGCGCCGCCCTGGAAGCGGCTCTTCCGGTACTGCGTACACAACTGGCAGAAAGCGGTATTCAGTTGGGGCAGAGCAATATCAGCGGCGAAAGTTCTAGCGGTCAGCAACAGGCAGCGTCTCAGCAACAGCAAGGCCAGCGCACAATAAACCATGAACGCCAGGCTGGCGAAGATGACGATGCACTGCCAATTTCTGCCTCTTTACGAGGGCGTGTAGCAGGCAACAGTGGCGTTGATATTTTCGCCTAACGTCAGAGGTACCCCCTTAATCTGCGTCTTTTCCCCGCTTTGTCGCGATCAAGACACAGGATAATTAACCGATAAGCAGTAGCGACACAGGAAGACCGCAACACATGACTGATTACGCGATAAGCAAGAAAAGCAAGCGATCGCTTTGGTTCCCGATTCTGGTATTCATTACTCTCGCGGCCTGCGCCAGCGCGGGGTACAGCTACTGGCACTCGCATCAGGCGGCGACTGACGACAATGCGCAGCAACATGTCATGCCCTCACCGGTCTTCTACGCACTGGACACTTTTACGGTCAACCTGGGCGATGCGGATCGTGTGCTTTATATCGGTATTACTCTGCGACTAAAAGATGAAACCACCCGTTCGCGCCTGAGCGAGTATTTGCCGGAAGTTCGTAGTCGCTTGCTGTTACTGTTTTCGCGTCAGGATGCCGCCGTGCTGGCAACCGAAGAAGGCAAGCAAAAGCTGATTGCCGCGATTAAAGCCATACTCTCCACCCCGCTTGTTGCCGGGCAACCGAAACAGGATGTCACCGACGTGCTGTATACCGCTTTTATTCTGCGATAACGACATGGGCGATAGTATTCTTTCTCAAGCTGAAATTGATGCACTGTTGAATGGCGACAGCGAGGTCAAAGACGAACCGACTTCCGGCGTGACCAGCGACAATGACATTCGGCCTTACGATCCCAATACGCAACGACGGGTTGTGCGCGAACGTTTGCAGGCGCTGGAAATCATTAATGAACGTTTTGCCCGACATTTCCGCATGGGGCTGTTTAACCTGCTGCGTCGTAGCCCGGACATCACCGTCGGGGCGATCCGTATCCAGCCATATCATGAATTTGCCCGCAACCTGCCGGTGCCGACCAACCTTAACCTTATCCACCTGAAACCGCTGCGCGGCACAGGACTGGTGGTGTTCTCGCCAAGCCTGGTGTTTATTGCCGTGGATAACCTGTTTGGCGGCGATGGTCGGTTCCCTACCAAAGTGGAAGGTCGCGAGTTTACCCATACCGAACAGCGCGTCATCAACCGCATGTTAAAGCTGGCGCTTGAAGGCTATAGCGACGCCTGGAAGGCGATTAATCCGCTGGAAGTCGAGTATGTACGTTCGGAAATGCAGGTGAAATTTACCAATATCACCACCTCACCAAACGACATTGTGGTTAATACGCCTTTTCATGTCGAAATTGGCAACCTGACCGGTGAATTTAATATCTGCCTGCCATTCAGCATGATCGAGCCGCTGCGGGAATTGTTGGTTAACCCGCCACTGGAAAACTCGCGTAATGAAGATCAGAACTGGCGCGATAATCTGGTGCGTCAGGTACAGCATTCACAACTGGAGTTGATCGCCAACTTTGCCGATATTTCGCTGCGCCTGTCGCAGATTTTGAAACTGAAACCCGGCGATGTCCTGCCGATAGAAAAACCCGATCGTATCATCGCGCACGTTGACGGCGTTCCGGTGCTGACCAGCCAGTACGGCACCATCAATGGCCAGTATGCGTTACGGATAGAACATTTGATTAACCCGATTTTGAATTCTCTGAACGAGGAACAGCCCAAATGAGTGACTTGAATAATCCGGCCGATGACAACAACGGCGCAATGGACGATCTGTGGGCTGAAGCGTTGAACGAACAAAAATCAACCAGCGGCAAAAGCGCCACTGAGGCGGTGTTCCAACAGCTCGGCGGCGGCGACGTCAGTGGAACATTGCAGGATATCGACCTGATTATGGATATTCCGGTCAAACTGACCGTCGAACTGGGTCGCACACGAATGACTATCAAAGAGCTGTTGCGCCTGACGCAAGGATCAGTGGTGGCGCTGGACGGTCTGGCTGGCGAACCGCTGGATATTCTGATCAATGGCTATTTAATCGCCCAGGGCGAAGTTGTGGTCGTTGCCGATAAATATGGCGTGCGGATCACCGATATCATTACCCCGTCTGAGCGGATGCGCCGCCTGAGCCGTTAGTGATGAATAACCACGCCACCGTGCAACCAACCACGCCGGTTTCCACCGCGCCGCTCCTGCAGGTGAGTGGCGCATTAATTGCCATTATTGTCCTGATTCTCGCTGCAGCGTGGCTGGTGAAACGGCTGGGATTTGCCGCCAAACGCAGCGACGCCCGCGGGTTAAGAGTCAGCGCCAGCGCTTCACTTGGCGCGCGCGAGCGGGTAGTGGTGATCGATGTGGAAGATGCACGACTGGTACTCGGCGTCACCGCAGGGCAAATCAATCTGTTGCATAAACTTCCCCCTTCTGCGCCAACGGAAGAGATGCCACAGGCCGATTTCCAGTCGCTAATGAAAAATTTGCTCAAGCGTAACGGGAGATCCTGATGCGTCGTCTGTTATCTGTCGCTCCTGCTCTTCTCTGGCTGGTCAGCCCCCTCGCCTTTGCGCAACTGCCTGGCATCACCAGCCAACCGCTGCCTGGCGGAGGACAAAGCTGGTCGCTTCCGGTGCAGACGCTGGTGTTCATCACCTCGCTGACGTTTATTCCGGCGATTTTACTGATGATGACCAGTTTCACTCGCATCATCATCGTTTTTGGTTTACTGCGTAACGCGCTGGGAACCCCCTCCGCCCCGCCCAACCAGGTATTGCTGGGACTGGCGCTGTTTTTGACCTTTTTTATTATGTCACCGGTTATCGACAAAATTTATGTCGATGCGTACCAGCCATTCAGCGAAGAGAAAATCTCAATGCAGGAGGCGCTGGAAAAAGGGGCGCAACCGCTGCGTGAGTTTATGCTGCGTCAGACCCGCGAGGCAGATTTAGGGTTGTTTGCCAGACTGGCAAATACCAGCCCCTTGCCGGGACCGGAAGCCGTGCCGATGCGCATTTTGCTACCGGCCTATGTGACCAGCGAGCTGAAAACCGCATTCCAGATAGGCTTCACGATTTTCATTCCTTTCTTGATTATCGACCTGGTGATCGCCAGCGTGTTGATGGCGTTGGGGATGATGATGGTGCCCCCCGCGACCATTGCTCTACCATTTAAACTGATGCTGTTTGTGCTGGTGGATGGCTGGCAATTGCTGGTCGGTTCGCTGGCGCAGAGCTTTTATAGTTAGAGAGGGCAAAATGACACCTGAATCGGTCATGATGATGGGGACGGAAGCGATGAAAGTCGCTCTGGCGCTGGCCGCCCCGCTGCTACTGGTGGCGCTGGTGACTGGCCTTATTATCAGCATTTTGCAGGCTGCCACGCAGATTAACGAAATGACGCTATCGTTTATTCCGAAAATCATCGCCGTATTTATCGCCATTATTATTGCCGGGCCGTGGATGCTCAACCTGTTGCTGGATTACGTCCGCACCTTGTTCACTAACCTGCCGTATATCATCGGGTAGCGCGTGCTATGTTGCAGGTAACAAGCGAACAATGGCTTTCCTGGTTAAGTCTGTATTTCTGGCCATTGCTGCGCGTGCTGGCGCTGATCTCCACCGCGCCCATTTTAAGCGAACGTAGTATACCGAAACGGGTGAAACTGGGACTCGCGATGATGATCACTTTCGCTATTACCCCGGCATTACCAGCCAACGATGTTCCCGTTTTTTCGTTCCATGCCCTGTGGCTGGCGGTGCAGCAAATCCTGATTGGCATTGCCCTTGGGTTTACCATGCAATTTGCCTTTGCCGCTGTGCGAACTGCTGGAGAAATTATCGGTCTGCAAATGGGGCTTTCATTTGCGACATTCGTCGATCCAGGCAGCCATCTTAATATGCCCGTTCTGGCGCGTATTATGGATATGCTGGCTCTGCTGTTGTTCCTGACATTTAACGGCCATTTATGGTTGATTTCGCTGCTGGTCGATACGTTTCACACTCTGCCTATTGGGGGCGAGCCGCTTAACAACAATGCGTTTCTGGCGCTCACCAAAGCAGGAAGTTTAATTTTTCTCAACGGATTGATGCTGGCATTACCGATTATTACCCTGCTGCTGACACTGAATCTGGCGCTGGGATTACTTAATCGTATGGCTCCGCAATTATCAATTTTCGTTATCGGTTTTCCATTAACTCTGACGGTCGGTATTTCATTAATGGCAGCATTAATGCCGTTAATTGCTCCGTTTTGCGAACATTTATTCAGTGAAATTTTTAATTTGCTTGCCGATATTATTAGCGAATTTCCAGCAATATGATTCCGTAATGTTTATCGTGTTATCCTAAGGATTATCCGAAAAATAAAATCAGGCTACATCTTCCAGGATACTCCGCTGGCGCAATATTTATTTTAGTCTCACTCACATATCACAACATTTACTTTACTTTAAGACAATTCCAGGCAAATTATAAAGAACTTTACGGGATAGTAAGTCCGCCTGAAAAATCGCGAGAGTGCCGCATTAGGTGATGCTTGTTGTTCCGTTTAGTCATGATGAAATATTCAGGTAAGGGGAATTATCGTTACGCATTGAGTGAGGGTATGCCATGTCAACGATTATTATGGATTTATGTAGTTACACCCGGCTAGGTTTGACTGGGTATCTGTTGAGTAGAGGGGTTAAAAAAAGAGAAATCAACGACATCGAAACCGTTGATGACCTTGCCATCGCTTGTGATTCACAGCGCCCTTCAGTGGTGTTTATTAATGAGGACTGTTTTATCCACGATGCTTCTAACAGTCAGCGTATCAAGCACATCATTAATCAACATCCCAATACGTTATTTATCGTTTTTATGGCAATTGCCAATGTTCATTTTGATGAATATCTGTTGGTCAGAAAAAATTTATTGATTAGTTCTAAATCAATTAAACCGGAATCTCTCGATGATATCCTTGGCGATATTCTGAAAAAAGAGACAACAATGGCCACTGTTTTAAATATGCCGACGTTATCATTGAGTCGAACCGAATCGAGTATGTTGCGAATGTGGATGGCTGGTCAGGGAACCATTCAGATCTCCGACCAAATGAATATCAAAGCCAAGACCGTTTCATCGCATAAAGGCAATATTAAACGTAAGATCAAAACGCATAATAAACAGGTTATCTATCATGTCGTCCGACTGACGGATAATGTGACTAATGGTATTTTTGTCAACATGCGCTAACACATTCTGACTGGTGGTTTCCCACCAGTCAGGCTGAATGAAATTACTCTGCTTTCTCCACAAAGATACCGTCCTGATGCCCTGCCTCATTAAAGAACCAGATGCCGAGCGGGTAGTCTTCCAGCGAAACCAGGTACATTGTGCCTTCACTAAACTCCTCAACTGCCAGTACCACGCCAGGACGACGCGGACCGCCATCCGTTTTGACTGTTACCCGATCATTCACCTTCATCATTTTCCTCCTGTGGCTTTGTGCCAGTGTAGAACAATTTCTTTTTGCTGGCAGCGCCGGATGAGCGCGAGTGCTGATTTTCTCGACGGTCTATACTTAAAAGATGCCAGGCGTGTATCACGGCCAGCAGCATCAAATGAGTAACGGTTGCGAGGAAAGATGATGAAAACCGCAAAAGAGTACAGCGATACCGCAAAACGTGAGGTCAGCGTCGATGTCGATGCCCTGCTGGCGGCGATCAATGAAATTAGCGAAAGCGAAGTTCATCGCAGCCAGAGTGATTCAGAACACGTCAGTATCGATGGTCGTGAATACCATACATGGCGTGAATTAGCGGATGCCTTTGAACTGGATATTCATGACTTTAGCGTCTCGGAAGTAAACCGCTAAATGCGACATAAAAAAATCCCGGCCCTTGTGGGGGTCGGGATCAAACTTGCTTAAGCAAGAAGCACTTAAAAAATTCGTTACACCAGGAAATCTGATGTGTTCATCACCTTATCTGCAATTTTTTTCGCTGACAAGGAAATATTCTTTGCATGAATGATTAATATCACTAATGAATGAAATTGTGACTTTCGTCACCCCTTATGGCCTCTGCTACGGGCGGGATCGCTCCCAAAAAATGATCAAATACAAATCGTGCTATTTTGAGAAACATCCTGGTAAAGGGAGTATGCGCTACCATGATTTCAATTCAACAACCACTGCTGATTTTCACCGATCTCGATGGCACCCTGTTGGACAGTCATAGCTATGACTGGCAGCCTGCCGCTCCCTGGCTAAACCGTTTACGAGAAGCAGACGTTCCAGTGATTCTCTGCAGCAGTAAAACGTCGGCGGAAATGCTGTACTTGCAAAAAATCCTGGGTCTGCAAGGGTTGCCGCTGATTGCCGAAAACGGAGCGGTGATCCAACTGGATCATCAATGGCAAGATATAGATGGTTTCCCCCGTATCATCTCGGGTATTGCCCATAGTGAAATCAGTCTGGTGTTGAATACGTTACGCGAGAAAGAACATTTCAAATTCACCACTTTTGATGATGTCGATGAGACAACCATTGCTGAATGGACTGGATTAAGCCGTAGCCAGGCGGCGCTGACGCAATTGCATGAAGCCTCGGTCACGCTCATCTGGCGCGACAGTAACGAGCAAATGACGCAATTTACCGCTCGCCTGAACGAGTTAGGGTTGCAGTTTGTCCAGGGCGCTCGCTTCTGGCATGTGTTGGACGCCTCTGCCGGAAAAGATCAGGCCGCCAACTGGATCATCGCGGCATATCAACAATCAGGCGGAGAACGTCCGACGACGCTTGGCTTAGGCGATGGTCCAAATGACGCGCCATTACTGGAAGTGATGGATTACGCGGTCATTGTGAAAGGGCTAAACCGGGAAGGCATTCATCTGCAAAATGAGGATCCGCCTCGTGTCTGGCGAACGCAGCGAGAAGGTCCTGATGGCTGGCGCGAGGGGTTGGATCACTTTTTTACCGTCCGTTAAGGGGTATCACTGGCGCAGACCCGATTACGTCCTGCTTGTTTAGCGAGATACAGCCGACGATCGGCCAGCGATTGCAATTGTTCAAAATCATAATCACCGGTTTCTTCACTGCTGCTCACCCCCAATGAAGCACTGATGCGGATAGTCTTGCTCTTGGCAATCAACATCTCTTTTTCATTCAGCTTCAGACGAATATGTTCGGCAACTTCTTTTGCCTGCTCCAGGCTGGCGCCAGGCAGAATCACACAAAACTCCTCACCACCAACCCGTCCGGCAACATACTGGGGTCGTAATGAACGACTAATTAATCCGGCAGCATGTGACAACACACGGTCGCCCGCCTGGTGACCAAAGCGGTCATTAATCGCTTTAAAATGGTCAAGGTCGACCTGAATGACAGAAAAAGGATGTTTGTGTGTCTGGCACATTTTGGCCAGCGGACGCGCTTTTTCGAACAGTGCGCCACGGTTATACAGGCGGGTTAAAGTGTCGTGCCACGCCTGCCATTGCAACGAGCTTTGCAGGACAAACATATTGCTGACCATCTGGCGAATCACATACCAGGAGATAAGTAACATGGTTGTGAAGAGCGCCCACAACAGGGTTAATGCAATGCTGATACTGCCGAAATCACCACGCACACCTTCGCTAAGCGTATGGATTCGCACTAATACCCCGTCAAAATGATCCAGCCGTTCCCAGCTAACATAGCGACTGTTCATCCGGATTCCACCGCGCGTATCGTGTTCAATGGCCTGCGCAAGTGATGCCAGTTCGCGAGGATCAAAGAGATCTTCGGTAGGATTCTCCGGGTTGGAAGAGGTCAATAATTTCAGTTTACTGTCGTAGAGTTGATATTCACCGTCGAGATTTTTATCGATAGCATTTTGTAAAAATTGCTGCATTGAACGCACGGGAATACTCATTCCCAGCACGCCATACCAGTAATTATTGCTGTCAACCGGCACGCTTACAGTGACTTGTGGTTCAGTAACATTGTTATGGTCATGCTGAGAGGTAAACCAACGCACCGCACGTTGGCGGTTTTCTCGTTGTGAATGACCGATAAACCAGGGTTGGGTGACAAATTCGTAGTAACGCCCGGGCACACTTCGCATAAACAGCGTCGGCTGCGTAGAAACGTAAAATCCGGCGCGCGAGACATACATCGCCTGTTCAACCATCGACGAGGAGTTGTGCGCCAGTCGCAGCAAGTAACCGACTTCCAGCGCGGCGGTAATTTCGTTGTCCAGGGATTCATTTTCGCGAGAAAGCAGATCCCCCTCGCTGACTAACGCATCAGAGACGCCATTTACCGGCAGGGTACGTCGTCTGTTGAGTTCTATCTGCCAGGCATGTTCATCGCGACGTTGTTCGAACTCGGTAACGGCATTGCGCAGAGAGGTGAAATCGAGCGGCGCAACGAGGGCTTCGCGCATCCCGTTACGCAAAAATAATAACTTATCAACGTTATATTGCAGTTGTTTATCAAGCGCGTTGGCAACATTTTCCAGATGGTTACGCTGACTTGAAATATAGGCATCTTCCAGTACGACGACTTCACGCCATGTGAGTAAAGTTGAGAAGATCAACACCACAATAAAGCAGAGATTAACGACATGACCAGGCCCCAGGCGGCGCGCGAGTTTTTTCAGCCAGCTCTGGTTTTCCATTTCTGTCTCGTGCAGCACCCTGACAACTCCCAACCTGCTTTCTTATGATTCTGGCATAACCTGGCAATAGCGTACCGCCAAACAACAATATTTTTATAACGAGGCATGATAAGACGCGCCAGCGTCGCATCAGGCTTTCAATGCCAACGTTGGCACAATCGCCGGATACGGCGTGAACGCCTTATCTGCCCTGGTGTTAATTATACGCTTTTAAACTTCTTCCGATGAACGACTCTTCTCCCCCGGAACAAGCTCAGTTTCATGAAAGGCTTCCCGTTTGACGCCGTAACCGTCATACCAGCGACACTCAACCATGCCGCTGGAATACCCGGTAACAATCATCCGCGGGCCGCCCTCTTTAACCGTTACTTCCTCACTCACCACAAAGCTCATACTCGCCTCCTTTTTTCGAGTGAAACTTGTTCACCTTAGTCGAGAATGGCGAATTTTGCATACCAGCCAGTGAGAATATTAATGTACCTGACCGCGCATTTTCGCTACTGCTTTCACTGCCAATACGACGATGCTACCGATGATAAAACCAAGAATCAGATTTAAAACAGTCGGTAATATCATCGCCACCAGCGCACTCTGCTGCCCGGAGAAATGTTCAATAGCATGATGTAGCGGCGCAATACCATGTACCACAATGCCACCACCGACGAGAAACATCGCCAGCGTGCCGACGATCGATAACGCTTTCATCAGCCAGGGCGCGATAATCAATAACCCCTTGCCCAGCGCCTGTATAACCGTACTGGATTTTTCCGCCAGCCAGTAACCCAGATCATCAATCTTAACGATGATCCCCACCAGACCGTAGACGCCCACGGTAACCACCAGTGCGATCCCTGAAAGTACCAGCACCTGATTAAGCAACGGCGCTTCCGCCACAATCCCCAGCGTGATAGCGACAATTTCCGCAGACAAAATAAAATCGGTACGAATCGCCCCTTTTATTTTGTCCTTTTCGAACTTCAGCGGATCCTGCGCTGCCAGTTTTTCCAGACGCTGCTGACTCTGTGCCGGATCCTCTTTATGCTTACGCGCCTCCAGCATATGCAGCACCTTCTCTACCCCTTCAAAGCAGAGAAATGCACCGCCAATCATCAACAGCGGTGTAATCGCCCACGGGATAAACGCACTGATGATCAGCGCCAACGGCACCAGAATCACTTTGTTGATGAGCGATCCCTTCGCCACGCCCCAGACCACGGGTAATTCCCGGTTGGCACGCACACCTGAAACTTGTTGCGCATTGAGCGACAAGTCATCCCCTAATACACCAGCGGTTTTCTTCGCCGCCAGCTTGCCCATCACGGAGATATCGTCCAGCAAAGTGGCGATATCATCGAGCAACGTCAATAAACTACTCCCGGCCAAAAGCATTCCCTCTCATTTTTATTGTTGACGGTGCTAAGTATGAAGCAAAATCGGCTTGTCTGATACTTGCTTCACAAGTCAACATTTTATTAACAATCAATTACGATTATATCTCTCGCCAGTGAAATGATTTTCACGTTTACTATGAACCGCCTTTTTATTTCCATCGTGAGGGATTATGCGTTTCCGCCAGTTGTTACCGCTTTTTGGCGCACTGTTTGCGCTGTATATCATTTGGGGCTCAACCTATTTTGTCATTCGGATTGGGGTAGAAAGCTGGCCACCGTTAATGATGGCGGGCGTGCGCTTTCTGGCAGCCGGTATTTTACTAATGGCATTTTTACTGCTGCGCGGGCACAAATTGCCGCCGCTACGTCCACTGCTTAATGCCGCGCTTATTGGCCTGTTACTGCTGGCTGTCGGTAACGGCATGGTAACGGTAGCCGAACATCAAAACGTCCCTTCCGGCATTGCCGCCGTGGTGGTGGCAACGGTGCCACTCTTTACCCTGTGCTTCAGCCGCCTGTTTGGCATAAAAACGCGCAAACTGGAGTGGCTTGGCATCGCCATTGGGTTAGCGGGGATCATCATGCTCAACAGTGGCGGTAATTTAAGCGGCAATCCGTGGGGCGCGATCCTGATTTTGATCGGGTCTGTGAGTTGGGCATTTGGTTCAGTTTATGGCTCACGAATCACTCTGCCAGTGGGGATGATGGCGGGAGCCATTGAAATGCTGGCGGCAGGCGTGGTGTTAATGATCGCATCGATGATTGCGGGTGAAAAACTGACGGCGCTCCCTTCTCTTTCGGGCTTCCTGGCGGTCGGCTATCTGGCGCTGTTTGGTTCGATCATCGCCATCAACGCTTATATGTATTTAATCCGCAATGTCAGCCCGGCCCTGGCGACCAGCTACGCTTATGTTAACCCGGTGGTCGCGGTATTACTGGGTACGGGGCTGGGTGGCGAAACGCTATCGCGGATTGAATGGCTGGCACTGGGCGTGATTGTCTTCGCGGTGGTGCTGGTAACGCTGGGGAAATATCTCTTTCCTGCAAAACCCGTTGTCGCCCCCGTCATTCAGGACACATCAAGCGAGTAAATGAATCCCCAGAGAGTCGATCTGCGCGCTGGCACCCTCGCAGCAGATCCACTCTTCCAGACGCTCGGTCAGCGCCGCGTCCGTCAACTTCTCTCGCCCACGTAACGCACACTCCCAGACAATCAATACACGCCAGCCGAGTTCCTGCAATCGATTAATATCACGACGATCGCGCTCGACATTTTTACCTATCTTCTCCAGCCAGAACTCCGTTCGTGTGGCAGGAACTTTGAACAGATGGCAATGATGATGGTGCCAGAAGCAGCCGTGGGTAAATATCACGCAGCGATACTCATCGAGGACAAAATCCGGACGTCCGGGTAGACTGGCACCCTGAACGCGAAACATCAGCCCCTGTCCGGTTAACAGACTGGCCAGGCGCTTCTCGATTGCTGTATCGTGCGTGGCAATCGCGCGCATATTTTTGCTACGCGTGGCCTTATCGTGAACGTCGGCCATGTTGTGCCTCTTGCTGACGCAACGCTACCGCCTGTTTGATTTTTGGCTCAAGCAGTTTTGCCACCGCGGCAAAGACCGGTACGACTACCGAGTTGCCGAACTGGCGATAGGCCTGAGTGTCAGAAACCGGAATGCGGAATTTCGCTTCATGCGGCGCTTCAAAGCCCATCAACCGTGCGCATTCACGAGGTGTTAACCGACGCGGACGATGTTGCTGATTCTGCGGATCGTCAAAGTCTTTCTCACCTGTTGCCATATCCCAGCCGCGATCGATTAAAATTTCTGCGCCATCTTTGTAATAGCGGGCAGAAAGCGTGCGCGTGACACTTTGCGGATTGTTCGGATAAACCATCCCGTACCCGAAGCCGTTACCGCGCGCCTGATGTTTTTTCGCATAGCGATAGAGGTACTTCCACAGCACCGGCGTCAGAATATATTTCGCTTCGACTATCGGATCCAGCAACTCCGCCAGCGTCACTCGCTGCGCAGGGAAACAATCGCTGATATCACGCAGGGTAAAATCTTGCTTCAGATTAAGATCGCGACGGAAACCCACCAGCACAATGCGTTCACGGTGCTGCGGTAAAAAATGTTTGCCATCAATGATCTTCGGATCGTTCGGGCCATTATCTTCTGCATCGGCTACGTCATAGCCCAGTTCGTCCAGCGTCTGCATGATGATGCGGAACGTTTTGCCCTGGTCGTGACTTTTCAGGTTTTTGACGTTTTCAAGTACAAAAATCGCCGGACGGCGGGCGTCGATAATGCGTACCACATCAAAAAACAACGTCCCCTGGGTATCGCAGGCAAAACCGTGCGCGCGACCAAGAGAGTTCTTTTTCGATACGCCAGCCAGGGAAAACGGCTGGCAAGGAAAACCGGCCAATAAAACATCATGTTCAGGGATGTGCTGACGAATATGTGCCGCCGCTGCTTCATCGCTCACGCCCTCTTTATGGCTCAGGGTAATGTCGCGGATATCTTCATTAAAGTGATGCGTAGCCGGGTCGCAATAATGATTCGCTTTGTAGGTGCGTACCGCATGTTTATTCCATTCACTGGTAAACACGCATTGACCGCCAATCGACTCAAAACCGCGACGGATGCCACCAATTCCGGCAAACAGATCGATAAAACGAAACGCATAGTGCGGATGATGTGCAGGTGGTTTGGGTAACAACGTTTGCAGATGAGCGAACTCTTTCTCACTTAAACGGTGCCATGCCGAATCATTCGCCAGCGCACGTTTTAAAATCGCCGCGCTCCAGTGATTCTCACCCACACCATTAAGTTGCGCCACCAATGTTTTAACATCATAAATTTGCAGCAGTTTCTCCAGCATTGCCTGTGCGGCATTCCCGGTGCTGTATGAATCGGTTACTGATATATTTTCCTGCATAGATTTAACCGGCCATCTGAGATGGCCGACAGGTTAACATAATTACTTCAGTTTAGGGCCACGCGGTCAGCCTGCAGGAGAAAAGGCACGAATCACGTCATGATCCACACCTTCATTCTCGCCCGCCAGTTCAGCGCTGAGTTTAGCCATAAACTCCACCTGAAAACGGGCGTTGTGTTGCGCCAGTTGTTTACCTTTTGTCGTTTGCATGGTTTGCGGTAGTTTCAGCAGCTTAGTCTGGAAATGATCCAGCGCGTAGCGTTTATCATCAAGCGGGCGATGCTGCGCGAACGGGTCTTCACCGTCAAACAGCGCCACACCCAGCGAGCCTGAGACCGCAAACACTCGCGCCAGACCAATCGCGCCTAAGGCTTCCAGCCTGTCTGCATCCTGCACGATTTTGGCTTCCGCCGTTAAAGGTGTAATTTGTGCGCTGAAACTGTGTGCCGCGATAGCATGGCAAATGGCGTCTATTTTCTCTGGCGGAAAATCGACAAATTCCGCACTTAAAATGCGACGCGCCTCTTCTGCCGCCAGTAATGAGGAGCGCTGCCGTTGCGGATGATTTTTCGCCAGGCTCACAATATCGTGAAAATAACAGGCGGTTAAAATGACCAGCATATCGACGTCTTCATCTGCCGCCAGTTTCTGCGCTGTCGCCCAGACACGACGAAAATGACACAGGTCATGGGTCACGTCCTGGTGCGTTTGATGGTTTTTAAACCAGTTTTCAAACTGTACCTGCCAGTGTTGTAAATCCATACACGCTCCGCTGCAAATGAGTCGCAACCTTAGCAGTTTTTACTCATAGCGTCTGCTACGCACGGGTCGGGGTCGGGTGTACCACGCAATACCACCTAACAACGCTCCGACCAGGGCCATAAACAAAAATCCCACTAATGCCCCTAACCACTTTCCTGCGGTAGAGCCTAAATCACTTTCAAATCCCGACACGGGGGCATCCGGGATCCTGCTCATCACCCAAATGTAACGCGCCATTACCCAGACGAAATAGCCACACCATGTATAGAAAGCCCATAAAGCCAGTTTGCCGCCAGGGCTGCGAGAAAGTCTCTCTTCCATCGTTGTCGAACCGTACTCCATTTTGAGATAACCCGGGAAATTCAGACTTAGCACTATTATGTGATAAAAGTCACATTTTTCCACATTAGTTGAGACAGTCAAGTCTCACTCATTTTTTGAACAAATATATAAATCTTAGCCAATGGCTATTATTTGCAGAAAAAACAAATAAGAAAGTATTTTTCTTTCGGCAGTGGATAATTAATTAATTCACATCTTGTATATATTAGCACTGAATACAATTATACCTTTTTCGTTTTCTGTGTCATGATAACTCCGTTATTAGCCTTTATCGTCTTGTTTATATTTTTGGGCCGGCATGATGCCGGCTTTTTTTATGCCATTCATAATGTGCGCAAGATCACCCAGGGTCTTTGGTGCAACACTCATTGACACAAACTATCCTTCCGAAAAATCAATAATCCATTGATATACAACCATAAATGACATGAATTTTTGTATCTGAAATTCATGATTTTGAATTATATTAAATAAGATAGAAACATTTTGAAATCTTTTAAATATATTTGTTACATGTAATCTTTAAAATAAAATGAACTTCATAGAATAGTATCCAAATGTGCTTTTTTTTGGATAATGGCACTTATTGATATATTCATGAAGATTATAATTACAAGGGAATACATAATGAAAAGAAAAGTTCTGGCAATGCTGGTCCCGGCGTTATTAGTTGCTGGCGCAGCAAATGCGGCTGAAATTTATAATAAGAATGGCAATAAAGTTGATTTTTACGGCAAGATGGTTGGCGAACGCATCTGGTCGAACACTGATGATAATAACAGCGAAAACGAGGATACCTCCTATGCTCGTTTCGGCGTTAAAGGTGAAACTCAGATTACCAGCGAACTGACTGGTTTTGGTCAGTTTGAATACAACCTTGATGCCAGCAAGCCTGAAGGTTCTAATCAGGAAAAAACCCGTTTAACCTTCGCCGGTTTGAAATATAACGGATTTGGTTCTTTCGACTACGGTCGTAACTACGGTGTTGCCTATGATGCCGCAGCTTATACCGATATGTTAGTTGAATGGGGCGGCGATTCCTGGGCTTCCGCTGACAACTTTATGAACGGTCGTACCAACGGTGTTGCAACCTACCGCAACTCTGATTTCTTTGGTCTGGTCGATGGACTGAATTTTGCAATTCAGTATCAAGGCAAGAACAGCAATCGTGGCGTTACTAAACAAAACGGTGATGGCTATGCGTTGTCCGTAGACTACAACATTGATGGTTTTGGTATTGTCGGTGTTTATGGTAAATCTGATCGTACCAATGAGCAAGTTGCTGATGGAAACGGTTCAAATGCAGAAGTATGGTCATTGGCAGCAAAATATGATGCGAACAATGTCTACGCTGCTGTGATGTATGGTGAAACTCGTAATATGACACCGACATCAGTTAATACAGGCGGCTTCGACAAAGACGGCAACTCGATAATGCATGATCAACTGCTCAACGAAACTCAGAACTTTGAAGCAGTTGTTCAGTATCAGTTCGACTTTGGTCTGCGTCCTTCCTTAGGTTATGTCTACTCCAAAGGTAAAGATATTAAAGGCGTCCCAGGCCATAGATATGTTGACGCTGACCGCGTGAACTACATTGAAGTTGGTACTTGGTACTACTTCAATAAGAACATGAACGTTTATACTGCATATAAATTCAACATGCTGGATAAAGATGACGCGGCAATTACTGGCGCAGCAACTGATGACCAGTTTGCAGTTGGTATCGTCTACCAGTTCTAATCAGCCAACGCGCCACGGCACGTTACTGTAAAAACTCATCCAGCCTGAGTTCGTCCCTCATTGAACTCGGGCTTTTTTATCCCCCTCGTCAAATCACCAGCAGCGGCACTCTCAACCGCTGTAGCATGTCGACAAAACTCAATTCCTGGGTGACTCCCGGCACAATAACATCTGCCAGTTTCTGTTCAGCCAGAGTCGCTAAACAGTGCAAAGCCTGATCACGTAGTGCATCTTTAAAACGATGCATGTCAGAAACATATCTACGCTCCAGGATTCTTACATATTCCGGAATAAAGCCAGGTAAATGAATATGCCCTGAAGAAACGTTAGCGAAAAACTACGCATAATAAAGCGATAGTTCCCTATCATCCCGAGAAAGACATTCACCGGAATAACAATATTTCAGTACATAGAAAACCTCTGAAAACATCTTAATATAAAAAAGACTATAAATTATTATTAATTTACCTGTTAAAGATTATAGTTATGCCTTAAATATTTGGTGCATTATATCTGCTGTAACCTTAGCCACTCCTTGCACACCTTTTTCTGGTTGCTACTGTAATTAGAGAATCTGATAGCATGTAATTAACCATATCTGTCATCAGTTAAGCTTAATCTGATTCATCATTTTTCCACGACTGACGGTTATACAGAACGGCTTCATCATTATTTTTTGCTAAAAATCTCATTTATGATTCTTACAGTCGCCCTATGTAACGAGAGTATGCAATCTCATCTTTTCTGAAAAATGAACTAAAATATATTGCTACGCTTTACGTTTTTTATTGCAAATAAGGTTGATTCGATGAGAACACTATTCGTTAACTGTGATGTATTTTCCCTGACGTGTTTAACGCAACCCTCTACCGCTTTAGGTATATTGACTCGTTTTACGTTCCTGGTTAAATATAGCATCCAGCTCAGTCGCGAATATAGTGACTAACCTACCGAAGTAACAATAAGGAATACACTATGACTGTTCAAACAAGTAAGAACCCGCAGATTGATATTGCTGAAGATAATGCGTTCTTCCCTTCAGAATATTCGCTTAGCCAATATACCAGTCCTGTATCTGATCTTGATGGTGTGGACTACCCAAAACCGTATAGCGGTAAGCATAAAATTCTGGTGATCGCCGCTGACGAACGCTATTTGCCGACCGATAACGGTAAACTATTCTCGACGGGCAACCATCCCATTGAAACGTTGCTGCCGTTGTATCACCTGCATGCTGCTGGTTTCGAGTTCGAAGTTGCGACCATCTCTGGCCTGATGACGAAGTTTGAATACTGGGCTATGCCACACAAAGATGAAAAAGTGATGCCATTCTTTGAGCAGCACAAATCTCTGTTCCGCAATCCGAAGAAATTAGCGGATGTTGTCGCCAGCCTCAACGCAGACAGCGAGTACGCAGCAATCTTTGTCCCAGGTGGTCATGGTGCTCTTATTGGCTTACCTGAAAGCAAAGAAGTTGCTACCGCTCTGCAATGGGCAATTGAAAACGACCGCTTTGTTATCTCTCTTTGTCACGGCCCGGCTGCGTTTCTGTCGCTCCGCCACGGTGATAACCCACTAAACGGTTATTCAATTTGCGCATTCCCGGATGCAGCAGACAAACAAACACCAGATATTGGCTATATGCCGGGTCATCTGACCTGGTACTTCGGTGAAGAACTGAAGAAAATGGGAATGAACATCATCAATGATGACATTACTGGCCGGGTACATAAGGATCGTAAACTTCTCACCGGAGACAGCCCTTTTGCAGCGAATGCGCTGGGCAAACTTGCTGCACAGGAAATGCTGGCGGCATACGTGGGTTAACCGGACATCACTTACGGTATAATAAAAAAGTGGGGGTTTATCTCCCCCACTGAATAAACGAGAGATGTTCACCACCAGTTGTTGACGCCTTATCTCTTGTCTTACCTCCATTTTTGCATCAGCTTCATGCATTGAAGAATGCAATACAATCCTTTGTTGAAATAACAAGTATAATTCAAGCAAATCATTAACACATAAAATATAAGGACATGTTATGTGGCATTACGTTATTTATCGATTTTAGAAAACGACTATCTCTGATAAACTCCATCACGTTTTAACCAGTAGGGAAGCGAGGTTAGATATGTCGTTAACGTCAATTTTTAGACGCATTGCATTTAGCTATTATGATTATTCATGTGAAGATATTGATATTGCAAATACTAAATTTGCAGTCATTCACATTCCAGATCAAATTGGTGATGCAATGGCTATTTACCCAATAATTAGATCGCTGGAATCACATAAAATAAAACATTTATTAATTGTCACATCTACAATTAATAAATCTGTTTTTGATGCGCTTCATCTTAAATACACCAAATTAACATTAGTCAGTATGACAATGCAGGACTATGCCAGCTTAAATGAAATAAAAAAACTGGCGAAAAGTATAAGAGAGCAACACGGTACACCAGATCTCTGTATTGAAGCGATGCGCAAGAAAAACTTGAAAACAATGCTATTCATAAGTCATTTAAAGGCGAAAACGAATTTACAAGTTGTGGGTTTAACGATGACATGTTATTCCCCATTATGTAAATCGGCATCAACAATGGATCAGTCTCTTCGAGCGCCAGTACCAATGACATGGGCTTTCATGATGCGAGAAGCAGGTTTCCCACCCGTCCCCCCTTTATTTGAATTACCGATCCACGAAGAGGTAATAGACGAGGTACATTATGAACTGGATCCATTGGGTTCTTACATCGCTCTTAATCTTGATGGCAGTGCCCAGGAAAGAACCTTTTCAGAAACAATAGCTCAAAAGCTAATAGCTATGATTAAAAATGAAACAAATATGCCAATTGTCATTGTTCATGGACCCAATGGTACTGAAAAAGCAGTAGAGCTAACCCAGTATTTTGACAATGTCTATCATTTATCGTTGGCTCCTTCAATAGCACGTTCTGCTGCCGTCATAAAAAATGCATTTCTCGCGATAACGCCAGATACCTCTATTTTGCATATGACAAGTGCTTATCATGTTCCTGTCATCGCCGTGTATGCCGATTATAAAACACGCTGGCCTGCAATGGCGGATATTTCAGAGACAATTGTAGTAGGGAAAGAGATTGATCGCATCAATCTGGATGAATTCAGAAACACGGTGAAAAGAATTATCGTAAAAATTCAATCCTGATGTAATTATCAGATTTAAGAGATTTTAGATATGTCTGTTATGATTTGGCGCTAAATAGCAAAAAGCCTGCTTAAAGCAGGCTTTTTTGAATTTGGCTCCTCTGACTGGACTCGAACCAGTGACATACGGATTAACAGTCCGCCGTTCTACCGACTGAACTACAGAGGAATCGTGAGAACGAGGCGAATATTACTGAGTGGTGCAGCGAGTGTCAACACTAAAATTCACAAGCCATTTCAATCGGTTAATTAAGCAACAAAATTGATATTTAATGAACATCTGGTGCTGAATATGCGTCCCTTTCATTAGCATTTCGCAGTCTTTGCAGTGGATCCTGCTGATAAAATTGGCAGAAACGTTGCCACAGCGAGGGGAAGCGAGGCGCAAAAAGCTCCGGAGCACTAAAAAAGTATTCGGAAAGCACGGCAAAACATTCGGCAGGATCACTGGCAGCATAAGCATCGATGCTGGAGGCATTCTCCCCCACTAACTCAATTTCTTCCTGAATGTTATCCATCGCAGCGTGAAGATCGTGTTCCCAGCCCGCGACTTCGCGTAAAGAAATAAAGGGGACGCCACTGGCGCGATCGCCATTTCGGGTGTCCAGTTTATGTGCAACTTCATGGATAATCAGATTAAATCCCGAGGCATCGAAAGAATCCTGTATATCGAGCCAATTCAGCACGATGGGACCTTGCTGCCAGCTTTGACCTGACTGAACAATACGTTGATTATGAACCAGCCCTATATCGTCTTCCCATTCATCGTCTACCACAAATGGTGCCGGGTAAATTAACACTTCATGAAATCCATCCAGCCATTCCAGTCCCAGTTCCATAACAGGTAAGCAAAACAGCAAGGCAATGCGACCACTTTTCAATGCATCAAGTTCAACGCCTTGTAAAGGAACCAGCCGTTTTTGTTGCAAAAAACGTTCAGCCAGAGTGACTAATTTGTTTTGCTCTTGCTCAGTCAAACATGTCAAAAGAGGTATCGCCAAAGCTTCCTTCCACGGAATTGCATCATCATGGGCGGTTTCTTGTACTTTCCAGGGCCACTTAATCATCGTTTTGCTCGCAAACTCGTCACTTGAACAAAATTGCACGGACAGAGACTGTTAAAATGCCAAATTTCCTGGCATCATGGCAACAATCTGAACGGAGAGATGCCGGAGCGGCTGAACGGACCGGTCTCGAAAACCGGAGTAGGGGCAACTCTACCGGGGGTTCAAATCCCCCTCTCTCCGCCAATCATTCAAACAGCTAGTCCGCCCCATGTCAGTGACACAAATCCCATTGAGAAAATTCGAAAAATTCATCCGCGAAAAATAACGCCTGTAAGTAACCTGCACTACTTTAGCAATCACATTTTTCTCGCTGTTTTTGAATTTCTAATACGCGCCTGAACCCACAATTCTGTTTCGTTTCCGCACATTACAGTGATGCCCCTACCCGTCCCCCATAGTCATTTTCTGACATAAAAACATTTGCAGATGCTCTCTGTCGCGGTAGTCTCATAAGGTTCGTTTATAGTTCGACGGCAATGTGAGTTACCTTTTCCATACTAATTATAAAAAGACAGTACAAATAGGAACATTATGGACTCCACGCTCATCTCCACGCGTCCCGATGAAGGCACGCTTTCGTTAAGTCGCGCCCGACGAGCTGCGTTAGGCAGTTTCGCCGGTGCCGTCGTCGACTGGTACGATTTTTTACTCTATGGCATTACCGCCGCACTGGTGTTTAATCGCGAGTTTTTCCCGCAAATAAGCCCGGCAATGGGAACGCTCGCCGCATTTGCTACTTTTGGGGTCGGTTTCCTTTTCCGTCCGCTCGGAGGTGTCATTTTCGGCCATTTTGGCGACCGTCTGGGACGTAAACGCATGTTAATGCTGACCGTCTGGATGATGGGCATCGCAACAGCTTTGATTGGTATTCTCCCTTCGTTTTCGACTATTGGCTGGTGGGCACCGATTTTATTGGTGACGCTGCGTGCCATTCAGGGTTTTGCCGTCGGCGGAGAGTGGGGAGGCGCTGCATTGCTGTCTGTTGAAAGCGCGCCGAAAAATAAAAAAGCCTTTTACAGCAGCGGCGTACAAGTTGGTTACGGTGTAGGGTTACTACTTTCAACCGGACTGGTTTCACTGATCAGCATGATGACTACTGATGAGCAGTTTTTGAGCTGGGGCTGGCGCATCCCTTTCCTGTTTAGCATCATACTGGTGCTGGGCGCATTGTGGGTGCGTAATGGCATGGAGGAGTCCGCTGAATTTGAACAACAGCAACATAATCAAGTGACCGCGCAAAAGCGTATCCCGGTTATCGAAGCCCTGTTACGACATCCCGGCGCTTTCCTGAAGATTATTGCACTACGCCTGTGCGAGTTGCTGACAATGTATATCGTTACCGCCTTTGCACTTAACTATTCAACCCAGAATATGGGGTTACCGCGCGAATTGTTCCTTAATATTGGTTTGCTGGTGGGTGGGTTAAGCTGTCTGACAATTCCCTGTTTTGCCTGGCTTGCCGACCGTTTTGGCCGCCGTAGGGTGTATATCACTGGCGCGTTAATTGGAGCGTTAAGCGCGTTTCCTTTCTTTATGGCGCTTGAGGCACAGTCCATTTTCTGGATTGTTTTCTTCTCCATTATGCTGGCGAACATTGCGCATGACATGGTGGTTTGTGTGCAACAACCGATGTTCACCGAGATGTTTGGTGCCAGTTATCGCTACAGCGGCGCGGGGGTCGGATACCAGGTTGCCAGTGTGGTAGGGGGTGGATTTACACCTTTTATTGCTGCAGCTCTCATTACTTATTTTGCTGGAGACTGGCATAGCGTCGCCATTTATTTGCTGGCAGGATGCCTGATTTCCGCAATAACTGCTTTGTTGATGAAAGACAATCAACGCGCCTGAGGGTCTGGCGAAGATCATTCGATCTTCGCCTTCCACTTTTGTTTCACATTCCTGTGACATACTATCGGAAACGCGGTAATTGTATGGAACAGGAGACACACATGAATAATAAGGGCTCCGGTCTGACCCCAGCTCAGGCACTGGATAAACTCGACGCGCTGTATGAGCAATCTGTAGTCGCTTTACGCAATGCCATTGGCAAATATATTAAAAGTGGCGAATTGCCTGATGAAAACGCCCGCAAACAAGGTCTTTTTGTCTATCCATCACTGACCGTGACCTGGGACGGCAGCACAACCAATCCCCCCAAAACACGCGCTTTCGGTCGCTTTACTCACGCTGGCAGCTATACCACCACCATCACACGCCCTGCTCTCTTTCGTTCGTATCTCAATGAACAACTTACTTTGTTGTATCAGGATTATGGCGCGCATATCTCCGTGCAACCGTCACAGCATGAAATCCCCTACCCCTATGTCATTGATGGCTCCGAGTTAACGCTTGATCGCTCAATGAGCGCCGGGCTAACGCGTTATTTCCCGACAACAGAGCTGGCACAAATTGGCGATGAAACTGCAGACGGCATTTATCATCCGGCGGAATTTTCTCCGTTATCGCATTTTGATGCACGCCGGGTAGATTTTTCCCTCGCGCGGTTACGCCATTATACCGGCACACCTGTCGAACATTTTCAGCCGTTCGTCTTGTTTACCAACTACACACGTTATGTGGATGAATTCGTTCGTTGGGGATGCAGCCAGATCCTTGATCCTGAAAGCCCTTATATTGCACTTTCTTGCGCTGGCGGGAACTGGATCACTGCCGAAACAGAAGCACCTGAAGAAGCAATTTCCGACCTCGCATGGAAAAAACACCAGATGCCCGCCTGGCATTTAATCACTATTGATGGTCAGGGCATCACTCTGGTGAATATTGGCGTGGGGCCGTCAAATGCAAAAACCATCTGTGATCATCTGGCGGTGCTACGTCCGGATGTCTGGTTAATGATTGGTCACTGCGGTGGATTACGTGAAAGCCAGTCTATTGGTGATTATGTACTTGCGCATGCTTATTTACGCGATGACCACGTTCTCGATGCGGTTCTGCCGCCCGATATTCCTATTCCCAGCATTGCTGAAGTGCAACGTGCGCTTTATGACGCGACCAAGCTGGTCAGCGGTAGACCGGGTGAGGAAGTTAAACAGCGGTTACGTACTGGCACTGTGGTAACCACAGATGACAGAAACTGGGAGCTGCGCTACTCGGCTTCTGCACTGCGTTTTAACTTAAGCCGGGCCGTGGCGATTGATATGGAAAGTGCAACCATTGCAGCACAAGGATATCGTTTCCGCGTGCCATACGGGACGCTACTGTGTGTTTCAGATAAGCCGTTGCATGGTGAGATTAAACTTCCCGGCCAGGCTAACCGTTTTTACGAAGGCGCTATTTCCGAGCACCTGCAAATTGGCATTCGGGCGATAGATTTGCTGCGCGCGGAAGGCGATCGACTGCATTCGCGTAAACTGCGAACCTTTAATGAGCCGCCGTTCCGGTAATGAGTTCAGATCCTTTGCGTCAGGAAAAAATGTGAAGGATTTGATAAGTAGCAAAGCAAAAAGCCCGCTATCAAAGCGGGCTTTTCAGAATTTGGCTCCTCTGACTGGACTCGAACCAGTGACATACGGATTAACAGTCCGCCGTTCTACCGACTGAACTACAGAGGAATCGTGAGAACGGGGCGAATATTAACTATGCCCATCCACAATGTCAAAGCCTGTTTTTTAATTTTGAAAGCGTTTGCTGAAATATTCTGCGTTTTGCCGTTTATTCCGACACAACTGGCTTTTTTTCACACTTTTTATGTTCAGCGCGAGGATATTTCCATAGCCAACGCCCGGTCACCATCCGCCAGTAAAACAGCACGGCACGCACGGCCCAGTCGGCAAACATCCCCATCCAGACGCCAACCACGCCCCAGTCAAGCATAATTCCCAGCGCATAACCCACAACCACGCGGCATCCCCACATGCTCAGCATAGAAACCCACATGGCGTAGCGTGCATCACGAGCACCTTTAAAACCAGCAGGTAACACCCATGAGGCGGACCAAATAGGCATAAACAAAGCGTTTAGCCAAATCAGAATCACAACGACATGTTTAACTTGTGGATCCTGGGTATAAAACGACGCCATAACTCCGGCAAAAGGGGCAGTCAACCAGGCTATTGCCGTTAGTCCAATAGTGGACAGCCAGAAAACATGCCGCAACTGAATTTCTGCTTGCGCTATCTGCCCTACCCCCAGTCTTCGACCGGTGATTATTGTGGAGGCTGAACCGAGTGCACTTCCTGGTAAATTGATAAGAGCCGCGATCGAAAAAGCGATAAAGTTCCCGGCAATAACGCTGGTTCCCATCCCGGCGACAAACATTTGTGTTAATAACCGGCCACTGGTAAATAATACAGATTCAACGCTCGCAGGAATACCGATCCCCATTACTTCCCAGATAATGCTGAAATTCAAAGGCTTAAAATAGCTCTTTAACGAGATCCGTAGCGCAGGGTTAAAACCAATCGCCAGTACCCACAAAATTGCAATTGCGCCAATATAACGGGAAATAGTTAATCCCAGCCCAGCCCCGACAAAACCCAATCCCTGCCAGGAAAAAAGACCGTAAATTAATATACCGCTAATAATAATATTAAGAATATTCAGGCTGCCGTTTATAAGCAGCGGTATTTTCGTATTCCCTGCACCGCGAAGTGCCCCACTGCCAATCAAGGTGATAGCCGCAGCAGGATAACTGATTACCGTTAGCTCCAGGTAAGTCAGCGCCAGTGCTTTCACTTCCGTCGAGGCATCACCTGCAACAAATTCGATAATGTGCTCGCCAAAATGATGAATAAGAACAGCCAACAGCACGGCAAACAACGTCATGATTACCAATGATTGCCGTGTCGCTACTCTGGCTCGCCGTCGATCACGTTTACCGAGACTAAATGCCACAACGACAGTAGTACCAAGATCGATAGCGGCAAAAAAGGCCATAATGACCATATTGAAGCTATCAGCCAACCCTACGCCCGCCATCGCATCTTTTCCCAGCCAACTGACCAGAAAAGTGCTCAGGACGCCCATCAACAGAACACAGGCATTCTCCATAAAGATAGGAACAGCAAGCGGAGTTATCTCACGCCAGAACAACACTTTGTAACTCTTGCGTTTTGCGTGCCAGCGAGTGTGGCGTAAAGCAGAGGAGATATTCAAAGCCGACCCTAATTGCAGAAAGTGAAACCACATTTCAAATAATGAGGGAGAATCAGCAAAGCTGCAAAGATTTTCGCTGTCAAATTGTCTGCAAATGCAACAAACTGTTGATAGAAACGGCAAACAGTTAGGTTTTTTAAAAATCGGGTTTGACAAAATATTTTTCGCCGTTAAGATGTGCCCCAACAGCGATTCCTCTGTAGTTCAGTCGGTAGAACGGCGGACTGTTAATCCGTATGTCACTGGTTCGAGTCCAGTCAGAGGAGCCAAATTTCTGAAAAGCCCGCTTTGATAGCGGGCTTTTTGTTATATCTGATAATCAATTACCTCTTCACTATTTTCCATCACCTGCCGCTTAATATCCTCAACCGACAATCCAGCGTTACACAGTTCCAGAAAGTGCCAGACGTAGTTACGCTGCAGTTGCCCTCGTTTCAGCCCCAACCAGACAGTATTGGCATCGAAAAGATGGCGAGTATCCAGACGAATTAAATTCTCTTCCTCTTGTTCACCGCTGGATTGTTCGGCTACTAATCCGATTCCCAGCCCAAGGGCGACGTAGGTTTTGATGACATCAGAATCCTGGGCGCTCAATACAATATCTGCCAGCAAACCTTTGCGGGTAAATGCATCATCAATACGCGAGCGGCCTGTAATCCCCTGCCGGTAAGTGATCAACGGCCACTTCGCTATTGATTCCAGCGTTAATGGCGTAATTTTTGTTAAAGGATGATTAACAGGAACAAGCAAACTATGATGCCAACGAAACCAGGGGAAGGCGACGAGTTGGAGGTCATTGCTCAAACGCTCACTGGCTATGCCAATATCAGCGCCGCCATTTTGTAGCAATGTGGCAATTTCCTGTGGCGTTCCCTGGATAAGCTCGAGTCGCACTTCCGGGAAAAGTTCGCGAAAGACTTTAATGACATCCGGCAAGCTGTAGCGAGCCTGAGTATGCGTCGTTGCGATAGTGAGTACGCCAGACGTATCGTTGGTAAACAGCTCGGCAAGCCGACGAACATTACTGGCTTCATTCAGAATACGTTCTGCAATAACCAGTAACGCTTTGCCCGGTTCAGTCATGCCAAGAAGCCGTTTGCCCCGACGAATGAATATTTCTATACCAAGTTCATCCTCCAGCTCTCGAATATGACGGCTGACACCAGACTGTGAGGTAAAGAGCATATTCGCGACCTCTGTCAGATTGTAATCCTGACGGGCAGCCTCGCGGATTATCTTTAGCTGTTGGAAATTCACGGTAAACTCCGGGCATATCAGACATCCACTATTGTTAGAGTCTAATGCCCGGCATAACAAATAATAAAAACCTGCATCTTATTCCATTCGGATATAACGTTTAGCTCACCAATTGCCATTGTCTTTTTTCCATAGCTGGATTACTAATCACTGACAACAGAAGCTCTTTCACTGCCTGCGCCTGTGGCGATAAATTCGATCTGGCGGGTAAATTTAATGACAATGAGAGACTCATTGAAGGTGTGGTAATACGTGACATCCAACCGTTAACAGCGTCACATAACGAACGCGCGGCCGATTCCGGCAATACTGCAACGCCCATACCGCTGGCAATCGCGGCGGTAAGTGTGGCGATAGACTCAATTTCACCGATAACTTTAGCTGTGAGTCGCCGTAGGGAAAAAGCCTCATCGACACGAAGTCTTACTGCACTGTAATCGCCGGGAAGGAAGAGGTTCATTTGCGCTATAGCATTAACATCAACGCTTTGCCCAGGACAATCCTGAGTACCGACAAGAAACAGATCTTCTTTTAACAAGGCCTGGCTGGATACGCCTGACACAGGGGAATGCTCGTAAATCACCGCCATATCAAGCTGACGATTAATAAGTTTATCATTAAGAACAGCACCACTATTTTCATGTAGATAGATAACCACCTCTGGAAATTCGGCTCGAACCGCCTGTAATAAGGGCATGGTGATAGATGACGCGGCGATCCCAGGCGCAAAGCCAATCGAAACTTGACCCGATAATGTCTGTCCTACGTTATGTACCGCCAGTTGGGCCTGTTCACACTGACGTAAAATTGCCCGCGCATGGGTGTAGAGAATTTTTCCGGCGTCTGTCGGTGTAACGCCTCGTTTTGTGCGAATCAAAAGTTGTTGATTCAGCTCTCCTTCCAGCGTAGCAACCTGCTGACTGAGCGCAGGCTGTGCTATATGCAATACTTCAGCAGCCCGGGTCAGGCTACCAATATCTACAATTTTTACGAAGTATTTCAGGCGTCTAAAGTTCATGGTGCCTCCGGTTTTTTAAAAGTCAGCCCAAGTGCCGACATTACTGCAACCAGATTGCAAGATACTTGCCAGTTTCATTTTTCCGCTGGTACTAAAGCTAATAGCCTGTCAAATAAGAGATTATGATTGTTTTGCCCTTGCTCTTTTTTACAGAACAAATGTCCCATGCCCCATGAAAGGGTGATATGCACCACGATGGAACATGATTAAAAAGATTGAAAGTTCATCGCTTTGTTGAAATTGGCAGCAAACGAACAAAAAAATGCATTTCCCCCTTTGACATCCCCAGGCCTCGCCATTAATATTCGCCCCGTTCTCACGATTCCTCTGTAGTTCAGTCGGTAGAACGGCGGACTGTTAATCCGTATGTCACTGGTTCGAGTCCAGTCAGAGGAGCCAAATTTTGAAAAGCCCGCTTTTAATGCGGGCTTTTTGCTATTCACTCGGCAGTTATTTTAAAACCTCTGCCTTGCGCCAGGATTAATTTGCACAGGCATTCCCGAGCGACGTTGCAACGCAGCATTTGCACGGTTTACATCAACTTCTTGCCCGTTGATAAACGCCCGCAAAGAAGGCGTTACCGGCAATGGCACTTTTCTGTCAGACTCATATTCTGCTCGATTGCGCGACAGCGGTTCATGAACTTCCAGCCACTTTGAACCATCCGGTTCCGTTGTGTATTTCACAGGCTGATCAATAATTTGCACACGCGTGCCTACCGGAACATTATCAAACAGATACTTGATATCGTCATTACGCAGACGAATACAGCCCTGACTCACCCGTAGGCCAATACCAAAATTGGCATTAGTACCGTGGATGGCATATAACCTGCCGATATAAATAGCGTACAACCCCATAGGATTATCGGGTCCGGCAGGGACAAACGCGGGCAGACTCTCCCCACGTTTCGCATATTCGCGGCGAGTGTTGGGAGTTGGCGTCCAGGTTGGCGCTTCTTGTTTTCGTTCAACGGCAGTCACCCAGTTACGCGGGGTTTCACGCCCGGCCTGACCGATCCCGATAGGAAAAACTTCTACAGTGTTACTGTCTGGCGGATAGTAATAAAGACGCATCTCAGCAACGTTAACGACTATCCCTTTACGTATAGTGTCGGGCAAAATCAGTTGCTGCGGAATGGTGAGTTGCGAGCCAGACTTCGGCAAGAAAACGTCAACGCCTGGATTCGCTTCCAACATATTACTCAGCCCTTGCCCGTACTGCGCAGCAAAAGTTTCAAGCGGCTGGATATTGCGATCGGGAACCGTAACCGTAAGAGACTGCCCCACTAAACGGCTACCCTCTGGAGGTAGTGGATAAGTTACCGCCAGACTATGATGGCTGGCAAAAAGCAGAACAAATGAACAAAGAATATTTACACGACGCATCATATCCCTTTCCTAAGTCGCGAAAGTTATCCAATAAGTATAGCTTTTGTCAGGCTTTCCGTTTTTAGCTGTTCAATCCAGAAGTTGTATTTCCGGGTAGAACAATATTACTGGCAGCAAGTTCGCCCATGCTGCTGTATATCGCACAAGCTGCTTCAACGATGGGCATCGCCAGTGCCGCGCCACTCCCCTCACCTAAGCGCATTTCCATATTGAGATAAGGCTCCATTCCCAAATGCGCCAGCGCAATACGCGCCCCTTTTTCTGCCGATAAGTGAGAAGGAATAAGATAAGGTTTAATAGCGGGTGACATCTGGCAGGCCGCAAGCGCGGCGGCATAAGATAGAAATCCATCCAGCAATACAGGTAAACCACAGGAGGCGGCACCTAACATCACGCCAGCCATTCCGACCAAATCAAACCCACCGACTTTTGCCAGTACATCAACACCATCCAGTGGATTCGGTTGATTCAACGTAATTGCCCGACGGACAACATTCACTTTATTAGCCAGTTTATCTGTTGGCAGGTTTGCACCAATACCCACCACAACTTCAGGATCATGTCCCGTCATAGCGCTAACTATCGCCGCTGCCGGAGTCGTGTTTGCCATCCCCAGTTCGCCCACACCAAACAGCGTTACGCCATTTTTCGCCAGTTCACGCGTATAACGGATGGTTTCCAGAAGCAACTCTTCAGCCTGGCAGCGGCTCATTGCCGGGCCTGAGGCGATGTTGCCACTACCTCGGGCGACACGCATGTTGATAAGTCCGGGGATTGGCTCTGCAGTATCTATCCCCACATCAATCACATGAACTTTAGCACCCGCTTGTGCTGCCAGCACACACACGCCTGTTGTTCCGCGTGTCATATTTTCAGCCTGAATGGCTGTCACCGCTTTCGGGGAAATAGCGACCCCCTCATCCCAGACGCCGTGATCGGCACACATGACCAGTACTGCTTTTTTGCCCACATGAGGTGTGCCATTCAGCCCCGGCATTCCCGCCAGTTGTATGGCAAGCGACTCCAGTCTTCCCAGACTACCGACGGGTTTTAGTAACCCGTCAATATACCGTTGTACGCGCGACATAGCGGCAGAATCGATAGCAGGGATTGTATTCAGTAAATCGACGAGTGTTTGCATGTCACTTCTCCTGGGTTATCTGTCTTACAGCAGCGCCAGCAGGAAAACCAGCTCACCAAGTTCAATGGCCGCTCCCAGCGTATCGCCGGTCTGCCCACCCAGAGTACGTTTGAGAAGCTGACCGAGGATGAAAATCACCACCATCGTCACCACCATAGCAGCAACACCGTGCATACCTGGCAATAATACGGCTGCAAAAATAACGGCTAAACCGAGGGTGACACAGGTTTGTCGTCCATCGATTTTACCAATAAACACATTGCCAAGCCCTTCTTCCCTGGCATAACGATGACGATACATTAATAACGCAGCGGCTCCGCGGCTGACCGCACACGCTGCTGCCAGAGATGCAAGGATCGGCTCACCACGTAATGCCAGCTCGCTTAACACCAGAATCTTTGCCAGCACAACAAAAATCAGTGCCAGACCGCCGTGGGTTCCTAAACGACTATCACGCATGATTTCCAACATGCGATCGCGGCTACGAGCAGAAAATACGCCATCACAGGTATCTGCAAGCCCATCCAGGTGGAATCCTCCGGTCATCAGCGCCAGAACCAGCACACTAAACAATGCCGCCAGCGGCACACCACACCATGCCTGCAACACCATGAAGACCAGTCCGCTAATAGCACCAAGTAATAAACCAATTAAAGGAAAAGTAATAATACCGCGAGAATAATGCTCAAAATCCAGCCCCTGGGACCAACGATGCGGTACAGGCAGACGCGTAATAAAAGAGAGCATCGCCCAAAATAATTTACTCATTTGATTTTTACTCCAATACCCGAAACCACCAGCCATACTTCATCTGCCGCAGCGGCCAGTTGCTGATTCACTCGCCCGGCAATATCACGAAAATGTCGCGCCAGGCGATTCTCCGGCACAATCCCCATTCCCACTTCATTGGTGACTACTACGACTTTTGCAGGGCAACATAGACAGGCGGCAATCAACGACTGAATCTCGTCATTAATCGCCAGCTCCAGCGCCATATAGTCCCATTCGTCAGGGTCTTTATCGCCGCCATATTCAAACAACAGATTAGTCACCATTGTCGTAATGCATTCCAGCAACACGGCGTGTTGCGGATTAATGTCCGCATTAATTAACTCATCAAGCTGTTGCCAGCGTTCCACTGTACGCCAGTGCACCGGGCGGCCTTGTCGATGATGCTCAATTCGTGCCGCCATCTCATCGTCAAGGATTTGCGAAGTGGCGATATACAGAACCTGTGGAGAATTCCCAATAAGCGCCTCAGCGTGCCGGCTTTTCCCGCTCCGTGCTCCACCCGTCACTAAAATCATCATACGGACTCCTGATTCAATTGTATGATGGTATTCATTGACCAGAACAATGGATACACCACCGTGCTGACCGTAATAACACTCCCTCGATTAATACTGCGCGTAATAAAAATAAAAATCCAGTATTCTCAATTCATTACGAATGAGGACGGCATTGTGAGATAGTCTGATTTCCCTGTGAAAACGCCCGACAAAATGCGTCATTAGCAACAGATTCTCTCCATCGACACGTCTCATTCAGATAATGGATTAATGCTACTGCTCCACCGGTCGGACCGGCCAACAAACGGGCATTGTGCTCTGCAATTAAGATTACCGTCGCACCATCAGGATGAGAAAAGCTTTCTGGTATGGATGCCCCGTTTTCAGCAATCAATAACAGCACTGAATAATCGCTATATGCATCTGACAACGATTGTACTGGCCCTCCGTTAAAAGGCAGAAAACCTTGCTGCCAGTCCTCACCAACAAAACAGGTCATTGGCAACATTTCAGCCAGATGTTTAGCCAATTCAATATCGCCAGTGGAGAGGCAAAAAAGTGCTATCGATTCGGGTTTCATCGTTTTCATACCCTCCGTCCTCCGCTTGGTTTCCTGCAATGACGGTCAGGTTGATATACCATAAAAAAAGATTGCTGCGCCTTGAGTGCAGCCCTGATGCCTGTCGGCACTACGATGAATAAACTAAATGATGCCGCCATCCCCTGATCCTTTCAGGGTGGTAGGGGTATAAAGACGCGTCAGTGCTCAAGCAGACGCTTCCGGGCAACCCACTTCCCACCGAAGTTGTTGGTATTGACTGGCAGGCTGGTCTTCTGGCTTAGCGTCATCCTCCCCCACCCTTCCCAATCTCGCGATCAGTGGTATTTTCGGGGTTGTCAGCATTACAGCAGCGGGGGCTGCGAGGGATTTACACCCACTTCCCAGGCACAAATGTGCCAAACCTGTCAGCGTATGTTATGAGCTGATTTCACTTTTCCCATAACACGTAAATAACGTTAATTATTACTGTCGGAATCTATTTAGTCATCCCTCATTTTTTACATTCAATTTATGCTGTTTCCGCTGCTGTATTTTCGCTAATTTGCTGACGATATACCTGCGGTGTTACCTGATACGTCTGACGAAAAACTTTGCAAAAATAACTGGTTTGCGAAAAGCCTAAATTACGCGCAATGCTGGCGATGCTCCAGTCACTATGGCACAGCAACTCGCGGGCGCTGGCCATCCGTTGTTGGTTTACCCACGCATTAAAACCAATCCCATGATATTTCTTGAACAATTTACTGAAGTAATAAGGGCTGAGATAAACATGGGAGGCAACATCTTCCAGGCGCAAATCGTCTGATAAATGCGCATCAATATAGCGTAATGCTTTTTTCATTTTGTTATCGTGGGGATTAGGCGTGCGAGTCTGACGTAGCGGATCCGAATAAAGTTTATTCTCTTTAATAACAACAAAATTGAGTTGTTTTTTGAGGCAGTTTTCCACAATTAACTTCAACAGATCAGCAGAAGCCATAACTCGCTAGTAATCCATCTCCGGGACTTTGCGAAATTCATTAAGTAACTCGGGATCTGCCTGCCAACAATCATCGACATTCAGAATATCGACTAAATCGACATCATCATTACGCAGGCGGACTTGTCCACACAATACAAAGCCGACTAAATGCCCGGCAATCACCAGAGGGATAGAAAAATCGGTTAATCCTGCATGGCAACGATAAATACAAGGTTGATCGGATTTAGAGGCTTCCAGCCCCCCACAACGATCGCTCATGCGGCAGCGTGTGCTAAGCTGAGGATGTCGCCGCATCATCTGACAAAATGAGGTGAAGTTAAACAGCTCGGAAATTTCATCACCGTGGATATTAACCACGACAACCGCAAGGCTGGTCGCCTGCGCAAAATCCTGCGCGATTTTATTAATGAGTTCTGAATTAAGTGTCGCCGCAGAAATCATGATAAAACCTCCCAGTTAATTTATTGTTATAGTAAAACAATTGTTTTACATTTAATCTTCACATCATCCCTAATGATTTACTGACGAGAAGCACAAAGGACAATAACAAAAGCCTCCGTGAGGCGGGAGACTTTTTAATAAGTTCTGAAAGCAGATCACAAACAGTAAAAAAATAAACGTTTATAACCGCTATGTTATTTCACTATTCGATGATGTCTTTAGGCGTAACACTATTGACAGGTAAGTTTTTTGCAATGAGAAAACGATAAATTGCTGCGCCAACACATGCCCCAATGATCGGAGCAATAATGGGGACGATGAAATAAGGAATATTACGCCCACCGGTCATCGCTATTTCCCCCCAACCAGCAAGCCAGGTGAAAATTTTTGGCCCGAAATCACGCGCTGGATTCATGGCAAAACCGGTTAATGGTCCAGTAGATGCACCAATAACAGCAACCAGAATGCCAATAAGTAAAGGAGCAAGAGGTCCTTTTGGTACGCCATTGCCGTCATCGGTTAACGCCATAATCAACCCCATCAACATGGACGTAATGACCACTTCAACCAACGCCGCCTGCCATACATTTAACGCGGCAGCCGGATAAGTGCTAAAGATACTGGCGAGTTGCAAACTTTCAGCGCTACCACGAACTATATTGTGAGTGGATTCAAAATCGGTAAACAAGCTGTTGTATAAAAAATACGCCAGAACGGCTCCACCAAAGGCCCCCGCCAATTGTGCCACACAATATGGCAACACTTTACGGGCAGGAAAAGCAGCAAACAACCACAGAGCAATGGTAACCGCCGGGTTCAGATGGGCGCCAGAAATGCCTGCCGTAAGGTAAACAGCAAGTGAAATACCTAACCCCCAAATGATACAAATTTCCCACAGACCCAGACTTGCCCCGGCAAGTTTTAGGGCGCATAAACAACCAATGCCAAAAAAGAGGAACAGTCCGGTGCCCAAAAACTCGGCAACGCATTGCGCCTTGAGTGAATCATTCATAGTGACACCTTCTTTACGGAGTTTGTTTCTTTATCAGTTAATCGTGCACTGATTGTCGTGTATATCGAGCGCAACTATAAAAATTGCGCCGGGGAAAATATTGCCAACATGCATGACCGGCACGCTGAAAAATCGTGTTGATATAGCAAATTATTGTCATTCAAAAAGTATTCAACTTAGATACAATCGCTATTGAGCTCGCCAACTCTGCCAGATTTCCACAATAAAAAATTGCCATCCTTATATAATAAAACTTAAACAAATATCACAATTCACTTCCGCAAAGCCCAACCCGACAAAGCATTAGTGCAAATTAAATCTACCGACCAATGCAATTAATTCACATTAAAAAAACCAGAAAACGACCAGTAAATTAATAACATATAGATAATTAAGGCAATTTTATAATATTTACCCTCTATTAATTTTGCTCATCGGATGATTAAGTCAGCCATTCTTTTTTCTCGCTTTTTTTTATAGTCATATCGTCAAAAAATCCAGGCGAGGTCTTTATGCAACAAGAAGCGTTAGGAATGGTTGAAACCAAAGGCTTAACTGCCGCCATAGAGGCCGCAGATGCCATGGTTAAATCGGCAAATGTATTGCTGGTTGGCTACGAAAAAATAGGTTCCGGGCTGGTGACCGTCATCGTTCGTGGTGATGTCGGGGCGGTAAAAGCGGCAACAGACGCAGGTGCCGCCGCCGCACGTAACGTCGGTGAAGTGAAAGCCGTACACGTAATTCCCCGCCCACATACTGATGTCGAAAAAATCTTACCAAAGGGAATTAACCCATGAGCAGCAATGAACTGGTCGAACAGATCATGGCGCAGGTCATCGCTCGCGTAGCGACGCCAGAGCATGAGGTTCTCCCGAAAACCACTCATCAAACACGAGAGACGGCTATGGCAGAAAAAAGCTGCACGTTAACGGAATTTGTTGGCACCGCTATTGGCGACACTGTAGGTCTGGTCATTGCGAATGTTGATAGCGCCCTATTGGACGCGATGAAACTCGAAAAACGCTATCGCTCCATTGGCATTCTGGGCGCGCGTATTGGTGCGGGGCCACACATTATGGCCGCGGATGAAGCAGTAAAAGCCACGAACACTGAAGTTATTAGCATTGAACTTCCTCGCGATACCAAAGGTGGTGCCGGACACGGCTCATTAATCCTCTTAGGTGGCAACGATGTTTCCGACGTGAAACGCGGTATTGAAGTTGCACTGAAAGAACTCGACCGAACCTTTGGCGACGTCTACGCCAATGAAGCCGGACATCTTGAACTGCAATATACCGCTCGCGCCAGCTATGCACTGGAAAAAGCGTTTGGCGCACCACTGGGCCGCGCTTGTGGCGTCATTGTCGGCGCTCCGGCTGCTGTTGGTGTTCTGATGGCCGATACTGCGCTGAAATCCGCCAATGTGGATGTCGTGGCATACAGCTCCCCAGCTCATGGCACCAGCTTCAGTAATGAAGTCATTCTGATTATCTCGGGTGACTCCGGCGCTGTCCGACAGGCGGTCATCTCCGCTCGCGAAATCGGTAAAACCGTGCTTTCGACTCTCGGTGATACACCGAAAAACGATCGCCCTTCCTACATCTGAATTCCATGAGGCAGATTCATGAGATCGAAAAGATTTGAAGCACTGGAAAAACGCCCGGTTAACCAGGATGGTTTCGTTAAAGAGTGGATTGAAGAAGGCTTCATTGCGATGGAAAGCCCGAACGACCCGAAACCATCAATAAAAATTGTTAACGGCATCGTCACCGAGCTGGATGGAAAACCCGCCAGCCAGTTTGACTTGATCGACCACTTTATCGCCCGCTACGGTATCAATCTCGCGCGTGCCGAAGAAGTCATCGCGATGAGCTCGGTCAAACTTGCCAATATGTTGTGCGATCCAAATGTCAAACGTAGCGATATTGTTCCCCTGACCACAGCAATGACGCCCGCCAAAATCGTCGAAGTTGTTTCACAAATGAACGTGGTAGAAATGATGATGGCGATGCAGAAAATGCGCGCCCGTCGCACACCATCGCAACAGGCTCACGTCACCAACGTCAAAGATAACCCGGTGCAAATTGCTGCCGACGCGGCCGAGGGAGCATGGCGCGGGTTTGACGAACAGGAAACCACCGTTGCCGTTGCTCGTTATGCACCTTTCAATGCTATCGCCCTGTTGGTAGGTTCGCAGGTGGGACGCCCTGGCGTCTTAACCCAGTGTTCACTGGAAGAAGCCACTGAACTGAAACTCGGTATGTTAGGCCACACCTGCTACGCCGAAACGATTTCTGTCTACGGTACGGAACCCGTTTTCACCGACGGCGACGATACACCGTGGTCAAAAGGGTTTCTCGCATCATCTTATGCTTCTCGCGGCTTAAAAATGCGTTTTACTTCCGGCTCCGGTTCTGAAGTGCAGATGGGCTATGCGGAAGGAAAATCAATGCTTTATCTTGAGGCACGTTGCATTTACATCACCAAAGCCGCGGGTGTTCAGGGTCTGCAAAACGGTTCCGTAAGCTGCATCGGCGTGCCATCGGCTGTGCCGTCAGGCATCCGTGCAGTACTGGCGGAAAACTTAATTTGCTCATCGCTGGATCTGGAATGCGCCTCCAGTAATGACCAGACCTTTACCCACTCAGATATGCGCCGTACCGCACGTTTCCTGATGCAGTTTCTGCCGGGCACCGACTTTATCTCTTCCGGTTTTTCCGCAGTACCAAACTACGACAACATGTTTGCCGGCTCAAACGAAGATGCCGAAGACTTCGATGATTATAACGTCCTTCAACGTGACCTGAAGGTTGATGGCGGCCTGCGACCGGTGCGCGAAGAAGATGTTATCGCCATCCGCAATAAAGCCGCACGCGCTTTACAGGCTGTCTTTGCAGGTATGGGATTACCGCCCATTACCGATGAAGAAGTCGAAGCAGCGACCTATGCCCACGGTTCGAAAGATATGCCAGAGCGCAACATCGTAGAAGACATAAAGTTTGCCCAGGAAATTATCAATAAAAACCGTAACAGTCTGGAAGTGGTGAAAGCCCTGGCGCAAGGCGGTTTTACCGATGTCGCGCAGGACATGCTCAACATGCAAAAAGCGAAACTGACCGGCGATTATCTCCATACCTCAGCCATTATCGTCGATGACGGACAAGTACTCTCTGCGGTCAATGACGTCAATGATTACGCCGGACCGGCTACGGGTTATCGCCTGCAAGGGGAACGCTGGGAAGAGATCAAAAATATTCCCGGTGCACTTGATCCCAACGAAATTGACTAAGGGTGAGAAATGGAAATTAACGAGAAATTACTTCGTCAGATCATCGAAGACGTGCTGGCAGAAATGCAAACCAGCGACAAGTCCGTTTCATTTCGTGCACCTGTCGCCGCAACTGCCACTTCCGCGCCGGATGGCGGAAAATTTTTGACCGAAATTGGTGAAGCCCAACAAGGTGTTCAGCAAGATGAAGTCATTATTGCTGTAGGCCCGGCTTTTGGCCTGGCGCAGACCGTCAATATTATCGGCATTCCGCATAAAAACATTTTGCGCGAAGTGATTGCCGGTATCGAAGAAGAAGGCATTAAAGCCCGAGTGATTCGCTGCTTTAAATCGTCTGATGTCGCATTCGTAGCGGTCGAAGGCGATCGTCTTAGTGGTTCAGGCATTGCTATTGGTATCCAGTCGAAAGGCACCACAGTTATCCACCAGCAAGGGCTTCCTCCCCTGTCTAACCTGGAGCTGTTCCCACAAGCGCCATTGTTGACGCTGGAAACCTATCGCCAGATTGGCAAAAACGCCGCGCGTTATGCGAAGCGTGAGTCTCCACAACCCGTTCCGACCCTCAACGATCAGATGGCGCGGCCGAAATACCAGGCCAAATCTGCCATTTTGCATATCAAAGAGACCAGGTACGTGGTCACTGGCAAAAAGCCGCAAGAACTGCGCGTGACGTTTTAACAAAGGAAACCTTCATGAATACCGATGCAATTGAGTCGATGGTCAGGGACGTGTTGAACCGTATGAATAGTCTACAGGATACAACTCCTGTTTCTGCGGCCCCCCACTCATCAACACTGAGCGCCAAAGTGACTGATTACCCGCTGGCAAATAAACACCCAGAATGGGTCAAAACGGCAACCAATAAAACGCTCGACGATTTCACTCTGGAAAATGTACTCAGCGATAAAGTTACCGCCCAGGATATGCGCATAACCCCTGAAACATTGCGTATTCAGGCCGAGATTGCCAGAGATGCTGGTCGTGATCGCCTGGCGGTGAATTTTGAACGTGCTGCCGAACTTACCTCAGTGCCGGATGATCGCATCCTTGAAATCTACAATGCGTTGCGCCCTTATCGTTCGACTAAGCAAGAACTCATTGCCATTGCCGACGATCTTGAACAGCGTTATCAAGCCCAAATTTGCGCTGCATTTGTCCGTGAAGCCGCAGAACTCTATGTCGAGCGTAAAAAACTGAAAGGCGACGATTAAGGACGAACTATGCGCTATATAGCAGGCATTGATATCGGCAATTCATCGACAGAGGTTGCGCTGGCAACGCTCAGTGCGTCTGGAGAATTGTCGTTCGTGAGCAGCGCTCTGGCAGAAACCACCGGAATCAAAGGTACGTTGCGTAACGTACATGGTATTCAGGAGGCGCTCGCACAGGCAACGAAAAAAGTCGGTATCACTGTCAGCGATATTTCGCTTATTCGTATCAACGAAGCAACTCCGGTCATTGGGGATGTAGCGATGGAAACCATTACGGAAACCATCATCACCGAATCAACCATGATCGGCCACAACCCGAAAACGCCAGGCGGAGTAGGTCTGGGAGTGGGACTCACCATCACTCCGCAAGAGTTGTTAACACGCCCGGCGGAAGCACCATACATCCTGGTCGTGTCATCGGCATTTGATTTTGCCGATATCGCGACCATGATAAACGCCTCCGTGCGTGCCGGATATCAACTGACTGGCGTAATTCTGCAACGCGATGATGGCGTGCTGGTCAGTAACCGACTGGAAATCCCTTTACCCATTGTTGATGAAGTCCTCTATATCGAGCGTATTCCACTCGGTATGCTGGCCGCGATTGAAGTTGCCGTTCCCGGGAAAGTTATCGAAACCCTGTCTAACCCGTATGGGATTGCCACTGTTTTTGCCCTCAATGCTGAAGAGACTCAAAACATTGTTCCTGTGGCACGAGCGCTTATCGGCAACCGTTCAGCAGTAGTAGTGAAAACACCGTCTGGTGACGTTAAAGCTCGTTCGATACCCGCCGGAAACATTGAGCTGCTTTCTGCCGGGCGCACAATGCGGGTCGATGTTGCCGCAGGTGCCGACGCCATTATGAAAGCGGTCGGTGAGTGCCCAAAACTGGAGAACGTGACGGGCGAACCGGGCACCAACATCGGCGGAATGCTGGAACATGTTCGCCAGACCATGGCGGTGCTGACCAATAAACCCAGCCACGAAATTTTTATTCAGGATTTGCTGGCGATAGATACGTCTGTTCCGGTCAGCGTAACCGGTGGTCTGGCTGGAGAATTTTCACTGGAACAGGCAGTGGGTATCGCCTCAATGGTGAAATCAGACCGCCTGCAAATGGCGATGATCGCCAGTGAAATTAAGCAAAAACTGCATATTGATGTTCAGGTCGGAGGCGCAGAAGCAGAAGCCGCAATTCAGGGAGCATTAACTACCCCGGGGACAACGCGCCCTCTGGCAATTCTGGACTTAGGCGCCGGTTCTACCGATGCCTCCATCATCAATCAGAAAGGGGAAATGATTGCCACTCACCTTGCAGGAGCAGGCGACATGGTGACGATGATTATCGCCCGGGAACTGGGCTTAAATGATCGTTATCTGGCTGAAGAAATCAAAAAGCACCCGTTGGCAAAAGTAGAAAGCCTGTTCCATTTACGCCATGAAGACGGCAGCGTTCAGTTCTTCCCTACTCCGCTATCCCCTCATGTCTTTGCCCGCGTTTGTGTGGTGAAACCCGACGAGCTGGTGCCGATTCCCGGCGATTTAACACTGGAAAAAGTGCGTGCCGTTCGTCGCAGTGCGAAAGAGCGCGTCTTCGTAACAAACGCTCTGCGTGCGTTACGTCAGGTAAGCCCAGGTGGAAATATTCGCAACATTCCATTCGTCGTGCTGGTGGGCGGCTCTTCGCTGGATTTTGAAGTACCACAGTTAGTCACCGATGCGTTGGCGCATTATCGACTGGTCGCCGGGCGGGGGAATATCCGTGGCAACGAAGGACCGCGCAATGCGGTAGCTACCGGGCTACTTATCGCCTGGCGCAAGGAGTCGGCTTATGGAAAGTAAAGGACGAGCCCCCGCCATTGTCGTCATGGTAATCGGTGCTTACACCAACGCATGGGATGAGGTGCTTTTCGGTATTGAAGAAGAGGGGATCCCCTTTAGCATTCAACAAATCCCGTCAGGTGAGGTGATCGATAGCGCCTGGCAGGCCGCTCGTCAGTCCCCCCTGTTGGTTGGCATAGCCTGCGACCGGGAAAAACTAATTGTACATTACAAAAATTTACCGGCATCAGCACCGTTGTTTACGCTGATGTATCAACAAGATAACTATGCCCGGCGTAGTATCGGCAATAACGCCGCCCGCCTGGTCAAAGGCATTCCCTTCAGGGAATACCACCCATAATCCACAGGAGAAATGCTGTATGAATAACGCACTAGGACTGGTTGAAACAAAAGGGTTAGTTGGCGCAATTGAAGCCGCGGATGCCATGGTTAAATCCGCCAACGTGCAACTGGTTGGCTATGAAAAGATTGGTTCGGGTCTGATTACGGTGATGGTCCGCGGCGATGTCGGCGCAGTAAAAGCCGCCGTTGATGCGGGGAGCGCAGCAGCAAGCGCCGTTGGTGAAGTGAAATCCTGCCATGTCATTCCACGACCGCACAGCGATGTTGAGGCCATTTTACCTAAATCTGCATAACCCCATTCGCTAAGGAGCACAGCGTGAAGCAATCACTGGGATTACTTGAAGTCAGTGGTCTGGCACTCGCCATCAGTTGCGCGGACGCTATGGCTAAGGCCGCGTCCATCACGCTGGTTGGCCTTGAGAAGACCAATGGTTCGGGTTGGACTCTCATCAAAATTATCGGTGACGTCTCCTCGATTAATGCAGCGATCGCAACAGGCGTCAGTTTCGCCAGACAGCGAAATGGTCTTGTCGCGCACAAAGTGATTGCCCGACCTGGAGAAGGAATACTGCCCCGCACAACAGAAGCATTGGATGCGACAGTCGAAGCAAGCGAAACACCTGCAACAACAGTCGCCGCAGAAATTATCAGTTGTAATTTGTGTCTTGACCCGGCGTGCCAACGGCAAAAAGGTGAACCCCGTTCACTTTGCCTGCATTCCGATAAGCGAGGGGTGTAGTAATGGATAAACAAACCTTGCAGGAGGCTGTTAGCCTGGTCCTGGATGAGATGCGCGAGCGCCCTATCCCTCTGGGCGTCTCCAGTCGTCACATTCATCTTTCAACGGCGGATTATGTGCGCCTTTTTCCTGAACAACCGATCAGCGAGAAAAAGTCGTTATTACAACCTGGTCAGTTCGCTGCTGAACAGGTTGTTACGCTGGTGGGACCAAAAGGCAAATTACACAACGTTCGCTTGTTGGGGCCATTACGTAACTCAAGTCAGGTGGAGATTTCCCGGACTGACGCCAGAACGTTAGGGATCGCCGCTCCGCTACGCATGTCTGGCGATCTCAGCGACACACCGGGAATTCGTCTGATAAGCCCTTTTGCAGAGCTGGAAATCGCTTCTGGCGTTATTGTCGCGCAACGGCATATTCATATGTCTCCGCTTGATGCCCTGATTTATGGCGTTACACATGGTGATAAGGTGGCGGTCGCCATTGAAGGGGATGAGCGACGACTGATATTCGATAACGTTGCCGTTCGCGTCTCACCGGATATGCGTCTTGAAATGCATATTGATACCGACGAAGCCAACGCCGCAGGCGCTGATAATCCTGACGTTTTTGCTACGCTGGTGTCGGTGCCATGAATAACGTGCTGATGCAACACATTGTTGACGAAGTGATTTTTCGCCTGAAACAGCGTGCGGGAAAAACACTCGCGCTAACTGTTTCGCAACTGCGAGAAGCCAGCGTTCACGAGATAGTTCATCAGTATGCATCGTTACAAATTCAATATGTCGATCTGCCGTTGTTGCGACAACTCGCGGAAAACGAAACGTCAGATCGTGCAGCAAGCCACATTCACGAGGCGTTAGCCTGGGGAATGCACATTCAATTGTCGTTGCAGCATCATTTTCTGAACGCCATCAAATTAAAGTCACTCGCCCGTCTACCGTTAACCTGGTGCGACGAACAAGGGCAACCGGTCTACCTTCATCGTGGTCGACTTTTAAGTTATGTCGACATAGCGCAGTTATGCACGGGAATACTGGTGCTGCAACGGAAATGTTGTGTGACCGCTCTTGCGCGTGAAGCGGCAATTACCCGAAACATTCAGTTAATCAGGCAGGAGTAACCCATGCATCTGGCTCGAGTCACTGGCGCGGTGGTATCCACGCAAAAATCACCTTCTCTGGTCGGGAAAAAACTGCTGTTGGTTCGCCGGGTCAGCGCTGACGGTGAACTGCCTCTCACGCCATTAACCGGTGACGAAGTTGCCGTTGATTCAGTCGGTGCTGGCGTCGGTGAGTTGGTACTCCTCAGCAGCGGTTCCAGCGCCAGACATGTGTTTTCCGGACCTAACGAAGCCATCGACCTGGCAGTGGTTGGCATTGTCGATACGCTTTCGCGCTAAGGAGTTGAAAGATGGCGATTTATACCAGAACAGGCGATTCAGGAAATACGTCCCTATTTACCGGGCAACGTGTCAGCAAAACTCATCTACGTGTCGAAGCCTATGGCACGCTGGATGAACTGAACGCGACACTCAGTCTGTGTTATTGCGCCACCACCATCGAAAGTCATCGCATCTTACTGGAAGCCATTCAGCAACAGATATTCTGGTTTAGTGCCGAGCTCGCCAGTGAAAGCGAACAGCCATCAGCGCAGCAACGTTACATCAGTACGGAAGAAATCGCCGCGCTGGAAAAAGCGATCGACAGTGCAATGAACGCGGTTCCTCCAGTTCGCAGCTTCATTCTACCTGGTCGTTGTGAAGCCGCAAGCCGCATGCATTTCGCCCGCACAGTGGCTCGCAGGGCCGAAAGACGTCTGGTTGAACTGACAACGGAAGCCACCGTTCGCCATGTTTTACTGCACTACATCAACCGGCTTTCCGATTACCTGTATGCCCTCGCCCGCGTGGAAGACAATGTTGCTCATCAGAACCTGATGATTCAGGAAATAACAAAACGTTATCACGAAGCTAACCACCCTCCAGCATTGAAGGAACGCACGATGCCGCTCACTTTTCAGGATCTTCATCAGCTCATTCGTAGCGCGGCAATGCGCGCAGATGAACTGCATATTCCCGTAGTCATTAGCATCGTTGATGCCAACGGTACGGAAAGCGTTACCTGGCGGATGCCTGATGCGCTGCTGGTTAGCAGTGAACTGGCACCGAAAAAAGCCTGGACCGCCGTGGCGATGAAAACGGCAACACACAAGCTTGCTGACGCCGTGCAACCCGGAGCGCCGCTTTATGGACTCGAAAGCCATATGCAAGGCAAAGTTGTCACTTTTGGTGGCGGTTTCCCCCTCTGGCGTGACGGAATATTGCTTGGAGGGCTTGGTATCAGCGGCGGTAGCGTTGAACAAGACATGGATATTGCACAAACCGCAATGGCAGCAATTAACGCAGGAGCAAACCTATGAATACCACTGAATTAGAAACGATTATCCGCAATATCCTGCGCGAACAAATGATGCCCACTGCGTCACAAACGCAAAGAAATGGTATTTTCCAGACTGTCGATGACGCCGTCTGCGCTGCACACCAGGCCTTTTTGCGCTTTCAACAGTGCCCACTTAAAACCCGCAGTGCCATTATCAACGCCATTCGCGAAGAATTATCCCCCCGCCTTACCGAACTGGCAGAAGAGAGCGCTATCGAAACGGGGATGGGAAATAAAGAAGATAAGTATCTAAAAAACAAAGCGGCTCTCGATAACACACCTGGAATTGAAGACTTAACCACCACTGCGCTAACCGGTGATGGTGGCATGGTTTTATTTGAATACTCTCCGTTTGGGGTTATTGGCTCAGTCACGCCAAGTACCAATCCAACGGAAACCATCATTAACAACAGCATCAGCATGTTGGCTGCAGGCAATAGTGTCTATTTCAGTCCTCACCCGGGAGCCAAAAAAGTATCGCTGAAACTGATCGCCATAATCGAAGACATCGCGTTTCGCTGTAGTGGCATTCATAACCTTATCGTTACCGTGTCTGAACCAACCTTTGCCGCCACCGAACAGATGATGACGCACCCTAAAATCGTCGTTCTGGCAATTACTGGCGGTCCAGGTATCGTCGCGATGGGAATGAAAAGTGGCAAGAAAGTGATTGGTGCCGGTGCGGGTAACCCGCCCTGCATCGTCGATGAAACGGCGGATATTGTGAAAGCCGCCGAAGACATCATCAACGGCGCTTCATTCGATTACAACCTGCCGTGTATCGCTGAAAAAAGCCTGATAGTCGTTGAATCAGTAGCAGATTACCTAATCCAACAGATGCAAAGTTTTGGCGCTTTTCTTCTTAACCGGGAACAAACTGACCAATTGCGTGCTATTTGCCTTCCTGGCAATGTTGCCAACAAAAAGCTGGTGGGTAAAAGTCCTTCAGCCATGCTGGAAGCAGCGGGAATTCCTTTACCGCAGAAAGCCCCTCGATTACTAATTGCTATTGTCGACGCCGATGATAGCTGGGTTACCTGCGAACAATTGATGCCAATGTTGCCCATTGTAAAAGTTAATGATTTTGATAGCGCCCTCCCCCTGGCGCTGAAAGTGGAAGACAGCTTGCACCACACGGCAATTATGCACTCGCAGAATGTCTCTCGGCTCAACCTTGCCGCGCGCGTTATGCAAACCTCCATCTTTGTCAAAAACGGCCCCTCCTGGGCAGGCATTGGCGTCGGCGGTGAAGGATTTACGACCTTCACCATTGCTACACCGACCGGAGAGGGGACAACGTCAGCACGGACTTTTGCCCGCTCACGACGCTGCGTGTTGACCACTGGTTTTTCCATTCGCTAGAGAAACGGAAATGAATACTTTTTCACTGCAGACGCGTTTATACAGCGGACCAGGAAGTCTTAAAGTGCTTAGCCGTTTCACCAATAAGCACATCTGGATTATTTGCGACGCCTTTCTGGCTCGCTCACCACTGATTGACACGTTGCGCCAGGCGCTGCCTGACAGCAACCGCCTCAGTATTTTTAGCGAAATAACACCCGACCCAACTATCCAGACCGTGGTAAAAGGCATTGCACAAATGCAGACTTTACGCCCGGATGTGGTTATCGGTTTTGGCGGCGGCTCTGCGCTGGACGCCGCAAAAGCGATTGTCTGGTTTAGTCGCCAGTGTGCTATTGAGATTGACACCTGCGTAGCCATTCCCACCACCAGCGGCACCGGCTCAGAAGTGACCAGCGCCTGTGTCATCAGTGATCCAGAGAAAGGGATTAAATATCCCCTTTTCGATAATGCACTTTATCCGGATATTGCAGTCCTCGATCCCTCGCTGGTCGTCAGCGTGCCTCCCGCGATAACTGCCAATACCGGAATGGATGTTTTAACCCATGCGCTAGAAGCCTATGTTTCTCCACGCGCCAGTGATTTCTCGGATGCTCTGGTCGAAAAAGCCGTGCAAATTGTTTTTCACTACCTGCCTACAGCAGTGAATAAAGGCAATTGTCTTGCTACTCGCGGCAAAATGCATAATGCCTCGACGCTTGCCGGAATGGCCTTTAGCCAGGCTGGGCTTGGTTTAAATCATGCAATTGCCCATCAACTCGGCGGGCAGTTTCATCTGCCACACGGCCTGGCGAATGCTCTCCTGCTCACGGCGGTTATCCGCTTTAATGCTGGCGATCCGCGCGCCGCCAAACGCTACGTCCGGCTGGCAAAAACGTGTCATTTATGCCCTGATAACGCCAATGACACCGCCAGCCTGAATGCACTCATTCAACATATTGAACAGCTTAAAAAAGCCTGTGCAATACCGACTCTCGCTAATGCACTGAAAGAAAAAAAAGCAGAATGGTCAGCACGTCTTCCAGATATGGTTCAGGCAGCGCTGGCGGATGCAACATTGCGTACCAACCCACGAGCGGCTGATGCCTCCGCTATTGAGGAACTGCTTGAGGAGTTGTTATGAACGTCGAGTTAACGTCCTGTGACAGTCAGACGATCCGTGAGCGAGTTCAGGCAGCCGGGGTTGTGGGTGCTGGCGGCGCAGGCTTTCCAACACATATCAAGCTGCAGGCGTGTGTTGACACTTTCCTGGTAAATGCCGCGGAATGCGAACCAATGTTGAAAGTGGACCAGCAGTTAATGGCACAACAAGCCAGCCGCCTGCTGCGCGGTGTTCACTATGCGATGAAAGCCACCGGGGCTGCTAGCGGAATCATCGCGCTGAAAGAGAAGTATCAACCCGCAATAAAAGCACTTACACCATTACTTCCAACGGATATCCGCCTGCATATTTTGCCCGACGTTTATCCCGCTGGGGATGAGGTGCTGACCATCTGGATGGCAACAGGTCGTCGCGTTCCACCCGCCGCGTTGCCCGTTAGCGTCGGCGTGGTGGTGAATAACGTCCAGACCGTGCTGAATATTGCCAGAGCCGTTGAGCAACAGTATCCGGTAACGCGCCGCACGTTAACCGTTAATGGTGCAGTTGCTAAACCAGTAACAGTGACCGTTCCCATCGGAATGTCTTTACGCGAGGTACTGGCGCTGGCGGGAGGCGCTACGGTAGATAATCCCGGTTTTATCAATGGCGGGCCGATGATGGGGAGTTTGATCCCATCGCTCGATACGCCAGTCAGCAAAACCACCGGCGGCTTGCTGGTCTTACCCAACTCTCATTCACTGATCCAACGTCGAATGCAGGATGATCGCAACGTACTTGCCGTCGCGAAAACCGTTTGTGAACAATGCCGCTTATGTACCGATCTCTGTCCACGTCATTTAATCGGTCACGAACTGTCACCACATTTGTTAGTACGTGCGGTTAACTACCAACAGCTCGCTACACCGCAACTGTTACTGACAGCACTCACCTGTTCGGAGTGCAACGTCTGTGCCAGCGTCGCCTGCCCGGTAGATATTTCACCAATGCGCATAAATCGCCTGCTTAAGCAGGAATTACGCGCTAAAAATCTCCGCTACGAAGGCACCTTAAACCCTGCGGATGTCATGGCAAATTATCGACTGATTCCCGTAAAACGGCTGGTAACCAGACTGGGCTTAGCACCGTGGTATCAGGATGCGCCATGGTCTGAACACGTGCCACAGCCCGAAAAAGTGACGCTATTGTTACGCCAGCACATCGGAGCCAGCGCAATTGCGTGTGTCCAAAAAGGCGATCGTGTCGTTCGTGGGCAATGTGTAGGCCAAATTCCACACGGCACATTAGGTGCCCCCATTCATGCCAGTATTGATGGCAAGATCAGTGATGTGACAGAAAACGCGATTACGGTTGTGAGAGGTTAACCATGTCAAAAGCGGTAGGTATTGTAGAACTTAGCAGTATCGCGAAAGGGATGGAAACCGGCGATGCCATGCTGAAAAGCGCCAACGTTGAGTTACTGGTCAGCAAAACGCTATGCCCCGGTAAATTTCTGCTGATGCTCGGTGGCGATGTCGGTGCGGTGCAACAGGCCATCGATAATGGCACGGCCCTTGCTGGTGAAATGCTGGTCGACAGTCTGGTTCTTCCTAATATTCATCCCACTATCCTGTCTGCAATCAGCGGTCTGAACCATGTTGACCAGCGACGGGCTGTCGGTGTAGTAGAAACCTGGAGTGTAGCAGCCTGCATTGACGCTGCCGATTGTGCAGTGAAAGCGGCAAACGTCACGCTCGTGCGGGTGCATATGGCCTTCGGTATTGGCGGTAAATGCTACATGGTAGTGGCAGGCGATATTTCTGATGTTAATAACGCGGTCTCTGTCGCCAGCGAGCGCGCGGGGGAAAAAGGTTTGTTGGTCTATCGTTCGGTGATTGCCCGTCCGCATGAAGCCATGTGGCATCAGATGGTGGAGGGATAATGTCAACTCAACACACGACTGAACGGATGATTCAGGAATATGTTCCCGGTAAACAGGTCACACTGGCGCATGTGATTGCGAATCCCGGAAAGGATCTGTTTAAGAAATTAGGTTTACCAGACACCGTTTCTGCCATTGGCATTCTGACGATTACCCCCAGTGAAGCATCTATCATCGCGTGTGATATCGCCACAAAATCAGGCGCTGTAGAGATTGGTTTTCTTGATCGTTTTACCGGCGCGGTAGTTCTGACTGGCGATGTTTCTGCTATCGAATATGCACTTAGCCAGGTTACACGCACGCTGGGCGAAATGATGCACTTTACCGCCTGTTCCATTACACGGACCTGACACTATGCAACGGATGATGCTCATCGGCCCCAGTCAGTGCGGAAAAACGTCACTCACACAATGCCTGCGCGGAGAGAATATTCAGTATCAGAAGACGCAGGCAATCGTCTGGTCACCGGCCACCATTGACACACCCGGGGAATACCTCGAAAACCGCAGCCTTTACAGCGCACTGCTGGTCTGTGCCTGCGAAGCGGACATTATCGCACTGGTACTTAATGCGAACGCACCGTGGTCCCCTTTTTCGCCAGGCTTTACTACATCGATGAATCGCCCGGTCATTGGGGTAGTAACCAAAGCGGATTTAGCCAGCGTAGAACAAATATCTTTGGTGAAATGCTGGTTACGGGAAGCTGGGGCACGCAACGTATTAGTAACCAGCGCGATAAATAACATCGGGGTTGCAGAACTTTTTACCTTGTTACATACAGAAGAAGGTTGTCGTTAATTTCGACATTTCAATATGTTATCAGATGGGAATGATGACTTGTGACACAGAGAAAGGAATCATGAACAATGAGGGTTGCCGGGCAACCCTCATTGAATAAAGCAGAAATTACTTCGCTTCGCCGTTTTTCATTTCACCCATAGCTTTCAGCTTTTTGGAGATATCGCGGCGTTCTTTGGAAAGCTCAGCATTTTTGATGATGTAATCATCAACGCGATCTTCATAGTCGCCTTTCATGCTGGCGATGATGCCCTGAATTGCTTCGACGCTCATACCCGGTTTGATGTAATCGCTCAGGTTGTCCAGCAGCAGAACGCGTTTCTGGTTGTCACGGATCTTTTTCTCAACGTCCTGGATTTCACGTTGCAGTTTGTTCTTACGACGGAACAGGCGAACAAATTCCAGTACGTCCTGGAATGAAGGCTTGGTAGTTTCCATTTTTATACCCCTGATAATGTGAGAGTCGGATTCGTTTAAGCAGCCGCTATTCGTTAGGGCCAACATTACTCATAGCTGCCGCAGATGACAATGCTTTTATCCCTTTTCACTATCATACCCTTTATCTTTGCTGAATCGAAGCAGCAAGATGATTCTGAAGATCGGGAATTATTTGCGCAAGGCCCGGCAAATCAGATTTGACAACAACTCCAGTTGATGCGCCGTTTCCATGTTAAGCCACACATAGCCATAAATCGGGGTCTCAACGACCTTGAGATCATGGTGGTTATCGAGCAACTGACGCAGCTCTTCCACAGCATCGTTCAATTTTTCCGTATTAGCAAAAACCGGCTGCGGATTACCTTCGTACAGGGCATGAACAAGGCTCAACACGATTTGCTGCATCATGTGCTGTGTATCGCGCAGTTTTTGCGCGTTCAATAACACGAAATGGCTGGGGCGCGTGGCCCAGTAAGCATTGATTTGCAGTTCCAGCATACAAACCAGATTACGGTTAATTGTCTGGATCCCTTCATATATCGATTTTGGGATACGGGTTTCTTTGCTGGCGGGCGCAATCAACCCACGCATTTTCACGGCATCGGTCAGGAGTTTTTGCAGATGTTTTTCCAGACGTGGACGTTCGAGTAAGTTCGGTGAGAACGCTGACTGATAGACGCGATTATATTCAGTGAGACTTTTCGCCAGTTGAATGCGCCAGTGGATAAAAGCACGTTGCGGCCAGATGCCGGTAAACAACATTGCCAGTAAAGAGCCGAGGATCACATCGCCGCTTCGCCATAATGCAGTATCAATTTCACCGGTTGGCGAGCCAACAACAATTGCCAGCGTCACACCAATCAATAAACCTTGATATGGCTTCTTACCCAGCGCCAGCCAACCGCAAAGGAACATGGCTGCAGCACACCAGACTAACATCAACGGTAAAGAGATTAACTCCAGTTGCAGAGCGATAAGACCTAATATCGAACCCAACACAGTACCGCCAATACGTTCAAAGGCGCGAGGGACAACGTTGCCCCAGAACGAAATTGGCCCCATGATCACCACCATAGTGACCAGCGGCCAGGTGCTTTCCGGGATGGTAAACAAGCAAATGATGAGAAAGGTGAGCAAGAACGCCAGCGCAACTCGCGTACCATGCACAATGCGGTAATGGCGGTACACTCGAATTTCAAACGGGCTTAAGGACTTATCGGCACGCACGCGGGCACTCCGTGGAATAAGAGAAAAAACGGTCATAATGCAATCTGGCAGTCCGGGAACGATAACGCTATGTAACAAATCTGTCCGGCAAACCGGGAATAGCAGACGTTCCCGGTTTGGTTGTCAGAAAACTGCAGACGAATCTTACTCTTTTACATAACGAAAAACAGCGTAGCAATCGGGTTATCCTCTGATCCAGTGCCACTTATCAGCGCTGTTTAGGCTGCACCGCAACATACATTTCGATATCCCAATACCCCTCTTCCGCACCATTGTTCAGATAAACCTCAAAGCAGGGCTTTGGCAACATTTCGTAAGCGCTGTCCTGCAAGAGAGTATTAAAGAACTGATACCAGGGTTTAGCAAAGTCATCACCCACTACGCGTGCAACCGCCACCGCATACTGACCTCCAGAAATTTCCGTCAGGATGACGCCCTCACTGTTTTCGGGGAGCGTGAAGTCATCTGCCACCGAGACGACGGTGTCACAACGTAACTTTTCGGCGGGTGTTTCGTCTGGATTATCGTAATAGACCGCTACCCACTCCTTTGGCACGATATTTTTGTCGTCTACCCACATCATCAACTGCTCAAAACCTTGCTTTACCGTCTGTTCCCACGGGCCAACGAGATGGAAACCTGCAACGGTACGTTTATCTTCCTGTTTAATCTCGTAGTTCATGATGCCTCCATTAATACTGGCTTTATGTACAGTACATTTGCAATATAAAAACCACAAGGAATGAGTGTTGATTATGCGAGCAGACTCGCACTCCTGCCAGTCTGCTGCAAAAGAAAGGTCAGGCCTTATGGTGGAAATAATCGCTCAACCGGGAAAACATGCCGCCTTCACTGACGGATTCCAGGGTGACCAGCGGCCAGTGCGCCACCTGTTTATCCCGATCGTAAAGTTCAATTTCCCCAACCTGCTGATGGGCATTAATTGGCGCGGTCAGTTCTTTATCATTAAGGGTGTATTTTGCTTTGATATTCGGAATCTCCGCTTTTGGCAGCACCATCCAGAACTCTTGTTCGGTTCCAAGCGCAATCTTTTCTTTATCGCCATACCAGATGCGTTCTGTGCCAATCTTTTTCCCACGATGTAAAATTTGCACCGTAGTAAAGTTCTGTTGTCCCCAACGCAGTAGCTTTCTCGCCTCTTCTTCACGACCTTTTGCGCTTTCAGCCCCCATCACCACCGCAATGAGTCGACGCTGACCATCCACAGCCGAAGCAATGAGATTAAACCCGGCCCCGGAAGTATGTCCGGTTTTCAGGCCATCGACATTCATGGTTTTATCCCATAATAAGCCGTTACGGTTTTGCTGGGTGATGCCGTTCCAGGTGAGGCTTTTCTCACTGTACATATGATAAAACTCAGGTTCACCATGAATGATGGCGCGCGAAAGTACGGCTAAATCGTAGGCTGAACTATGCTGACCCGGCGCATCCAGACCATGTACCGTTTCAAAATGCGTATCCTTTAGATGCAACTTCTCGGCGTAATTGTTCATCATTTCAACAAACTGCCGTTGCCCACCAGCAATATAATCAGCCAGCGCAACACAAGCATCATTGCCGGAGTCGACAATTAATCCACGGCTTAAATCACGTACCGATACGCGATCCCCCTCTTTCAAAAACATCAGTGAAGAACCGACAAATACCGGGTTATCTTTTGCCCACGCATCACGCCCCACAGTGACAATATCGTCTGGTGTAATGCGATGACTATCGATAGCACGATCAACGACATAGCCAGTCATCAGCTTAGTCAGGCTGGCAGGATTACGTTGTTGATGCTCATTACCCGCCGTGAGGATCTGTCCGGTTGTGTAATCCATCAATACCCATGACCCCGCATGAATTTCTGGAGGCTGGGGTGAAAAAGGAATATTTTCTGCTGCAAAAGCAGACGATAAATTAAAAACGAACAAAGAAGCAGCAATAACAAGACGGCGTTTCAACAGCAAATCCTCAGGAGTTTCAAATAGCTGTTCTTTTTACGGAAATCCTGATGAACTGGCTGGAATAAAGTGCAAGAAAATGTGACATTTATCTCATTTTAATCTGACATTATCTGTTTCCACACGCTGCCAAATTGTCGCTCTAAAGCTGATTAGCGTTGTGATATTTGGTACTCTGGCATACAGCAGAAATAACGGATTTAACCTAATGATGAATGACGGTAAGCAACAATCTACCTTTTTGTTTCACGATTACGAAACCTTTGGCACGCACCCCGCGTTAGATCGCCCTGCGCAGTTTGCCGCCATTCGCACCGATAGCGAATTCAATATCATTGGCGAACCAGAAGTCTTTTACTGCAAACCTGCTGATGATTATTTACCTCAACCAGGGGCGGTGTTAATCACCGGCATCACACCGCAGGAAGCACGGGCGAAAGGAGAAAACGAAGCCGCCTTTGCCGCCCGCATCCACTCGCTTTTTACCGTACCGAAAACCTGCATTCTTGGTTACAACAATGTGCGTTTCGACGACGAAGTCACGCGCAATGTTTTTTATCGTAATTTCTACGATCCCTATGCCTGGAGCTGGCAGCATGATAACTCTCGCTGGGATCTGCTGGACGTCATGCGTGCCTGTTATGCCCTACGTCCGGAGGGGATCAACTGGCCTGAAAATGATGACGGTCTACCGAGTTTTCGTCTTGAACATTTAACCAAAGCGAATGGTATAGAGCATAGCAACGCCCACGATGCGATGGCCGATGTATACGCCACTATCGCGATGGCGAAGCTGGTGAAAACGCGTCAGCCACGCCTGTTTGATTATCTCTTTACCCATCGTAATAAGCACAAACTGATGGCATTGATTGATGTGCCACAGATGAAACCACTGGTGCACGTTTCCGGCATGTTTGGTGCGTGGCGCGGCAATACCAGTTGGGTTGCGCCGCTGGCGTGGCATCCTGAAAATCGCAATGCCGTGATTATGGTGGATTTAGCTGGAGATATTTCGCCATTACTGGAACTGGATAGCGACATGCTGCGCGAGCGTCTGTATACCGCAAAAGCCGATCTGGGCAATAACGCCGCAGTCCCGGTTAAGCTGGTGCATATTAATAAATGTCCGGTGCTGGCACAGGCGAATACACTTCGCCCGGAGGATGCCGACCGTCTGGGAATTAATCGTCAGCATTGCCTTGATAACCTGAAAATTTTGCGTGAAAACCCGCAAGTGCGCGAAAAAGTGGTGGCAATATTTGCTGAAGCCGAACCGTTTATGCCTTCAGATAACGTGGATGCCCAGCTTTATAATGGCTTTTTCAGTGACGCCGATCGCGCGGCAATGAAAATTGTGCTGGAAACCGAGCCACGTAACTTACCGGCACTGGATATCACCTTTGTCGATAAACGCATAGAGAAGCTGTTGTTCAATTATCGGGCGCGTAACTTCCCCGGCACGTTAGATTACGCCGAACAGCAACGCTGGCTGGAGCATCGCCGTCAGGTCTTCACTCCAGAGTTTTTGCAAGGCTATGCTGATGAACTGCAGATGCTGGCGCAGCAATATGCCGATGATAAAGAGAAAGTGGCACTGTTAAAGGCGCTTTGGCAGTACGCGGAAGAGATCGTCTGATACAAAAAAGCCGGAGCGTTAAACTCCGGCTTTTTGAGACTTACCGGATGATGACACCATCCGGTTTTATAAAATTATGCAACGTCTTCGTACTGCGGAACCGGGTTGCGGAAGCTCTTAGTTACGCAAGCCAGGTAAATCAGACCGATAGCCGCCCAGATCAGCCCCAGAACCATCGAGCTTTCTTCCAGGTTAACCCACAGCGCACCAACGGTCAGCGCACCACACATCGGCAGGAACAGATACTGGAAGTGATCTTTCAGCGTCTTGTTACGCTTCTCACGGATCCAGAACTGCGAGATAACCGACAGGTTAACGAAGGTGAACGCCACCAGCGCACCAAAGTTAATCAGCGCCGTTGCCATTACCAGGTCAAAGTTGATTGCCAGCAGAGCAATCGCACCAACCAGGATGATGTTCATCGCCGGAGTACGCCATTTCGGGTGTACATAACCGAAGAAACTTTTCGGGAACACGCCGTCACGCCCCATCACGTACATCAGACGCGCTACGCCTGCGTGCGCCGCCATACCAGACGCCAGTACGGTAATGGTGGAGAAGATCAGCGCGCCAACCTGGAATGCTTTACCCGCAACATACAGCATGATTTCAGGCTGTGACGCATCCGGATCTTTAAAGCGAGAGATATCCGGGAAGTACAGTTGCAGGAAGTAAGTCGCAAAGATGAAGATCATACCGCCGATCAGCGCGGTCAGGAAAATCGCACGCGGGATCACGCGCTCTGCATCTTTGGTTTCTTCCGACAGGTTGCTGATGCCGTCAAAACCGGTAAAGGAGAAGCACAGGATCGTCGCACCGGTAATCATCGGGATGACATGCGCATCGCCAGACCAGAACGGACGGGTGCTCGCCAGCGTACCAGCGCCTTCACCTTCAAATACGCCGTAGACCACCATGCCCAGAATCACCGCGATCAGCACAACCTGCAACACCACAATGACGGTGTTGAAGTTCGCTACGGATTTCAGGCTACGCAGGTTAAAGGCAGTCATAAAGGCCACCAGCGCCACCACAAACATCCACGATGGGATGGAAGGCACCAGAGCTTCAAAATAGATTTTCGCCAACAGGATGTTGATCATCGGCGCGAACAGATAGTCGAGCAGAGAAGACCAACCCACCATAAAGCCAACGGTCGGGCTAATAGATTTCTGGGCGTAAGTGTACGCAGAGCCAGCAGAAGGATAGCGGCGAACCAACTTCCCGTAGCTCAGAGCCGTGAACAGGATCGCAATCAATGCGAACGCATAGGCTGTCGGCACATGACCATCCGTGAGGCCTGAAACGATACCAAAAGTATCAAACAGCGTCATCGGCTGCATATAGGCAAGACCCATCATTACAACCGGAACTAACGTAAGCGTTTTACGCAATTCCACGCGAGAGGTGTTTGGAGTAACGTTATGCGACATGGTTATTCTCCTTTACGGTGATAACCGTCGCGTAAGCAAAAAATTGCCCCATTTTTTTGGATTCCTCAGCGACAACAACTGTCGATTTTTAGTAAATATCTATCCGGTACGAAGCCCGGCCTCTTGGTATGAATGATTGGTTTGAAGCAAAAAATAACCGACGCGGATAAAACGTCGGTTTTTAGTCATTTTTTGACAGCGGCGCATTGTGCCTAAATGGGGGGTAAATGACAAGAGAATGAGGGGCTTGACAGATGATTTTTTATTTAAATGGCTGATTTTCCGTCACCAGATTTTGCATAAACACCGGCGATAGCACTATTTGCTAAAATCTCGTCTCGCCACCACGCACTGGCAAGCCCTGCGGTTTGTTCGTTCCAGCCAATCCAGACAGGTTCAAAGAGGGTTTGCGCGACCACTTTCTTCTCGATTAACGCACCACTATCAAGAAAGCGTTGCGCCAGATAACGGGGTAAATAACCACAACCAAGACCACTGATTTGCAGCTCCAGCTTGGTTTTAAAATCAAATACGGTAATGGCTTCTTGTTCATCAAGTATTTGTGAAGCTGTAGACGCGGCTGCCTGCGCAGTGTCACCGACGACTATCGCCCGATATCGTTTAATGATTCGTCGATTTAACGGTTCTTCTTCCAGCGCTAACGGATGATGGGGTGCCACAACGAACACTTGCTCCAGATCACCCAGACGAGAAAAACCAAATTCGCTGGAAGATGGCGGCTCGTGCATAGCGCCGACAATAATATCTGCCCGGCTCTGGGTCAGCGCCTCCCAGGAACCACCGAGCACGCCATTGATAAATTTCAACCGCGTTACACTGTGATGTTGATAAAAGAGTTCAATAAGTGGCGCAAGCAGAGAAAAAGGAAAGGTGTCATCAACCCCGATAATCAGCTCGTTCTCCCAGCCTTCGTGAAGTTTTATTGCCTGTTTTTCCAGCTCATGAACAGTGTGAAGAATTTCCCGCCCTTTCTCTAATAACATTTTTCCGGTGCGGGTGAATTTAGCGCGGTGACCGCTGCGATCAAGCAATTGAATATTAAGATCACTTTCCAGCTTATGAACGGTGTAACTCAGCGCAGACGGCGTCTTGTACAGTTTGGCTGACGCCGCCGCAAAACTGCCCTCTTTTTCTAAGGCATCGAGGATCATCAACACATCCAGCAGTGGTTTCATACACGCCCCCCTTGCGGTGTATGCGGCATTCTGCTGGCGTGATGCTTTACTCCAGCGGCATTACCAGTGGATCGGGATACTGGTATTCAAATCCCAATTCATTACAGATCCGGCTGCCATCAATAATTTTACCTTTGCCGCTGTCCAGGCTGTTTCTGAACTGCGGAGGTTCCAGCCCCAGTAAACGGGCCATCTGCGGATAGAAAACATTACGCGCAGGGTGAGCTGGCGCACATATATTATAGATGTGTCCGCCTTTAGGTGCCTGTAACAACAGAGTGATAGCGCCAATAACATCTTCCAGGTGAACTAAATTGACACCATGTTCACCGTCTGGCGCAGTTTTTCCGGCAAAGAAGCGCCCTGGATGACGCCCCGGCCCCACCAGGCCAGCAAGACGCAAAATATCGACCAAAGTACCAGGTAAATTGTGCAGCCAGTCTTCGAGTTCTTTTAACACTCGTCCACTGTTGGTCACGGGATTGCGTGGTGTGGTTTCTTTTACTATGCCTTGCGTATCGCCATAGACAGAGGTTGAACTGGTGAAAATAATGCGGGGAATATGGTGAGCCAGCGCGCTGTCTACCAGCTCTTGCACTGCCTGCAAATAGAACTCGTCGCCAGGACCGCTGCGTCGCGCCGGAAGCGTAATGACCAACGCATCAGCATCCATCAGGGCATCCAGATCGTCAGAATCGCAAACTAACTCGGGATCCATGCGAAGCGTATAGCTATCAATCCCACTCATTCGGGCCGCTTCGACGCCATCTTGTGTGGTTTTACTCCCGGTGACTTGCCAGCCCCGCGCTGAAAGTGACATCGCCAGCGGCATACCTAACCACCCTAACCCGACAATTGCGACCTTTTTCATCCGTTTTCTCCTGATACACCTTAGATCTATAAGGCTACGCCAGCGTATCAAAACTGACAATTCATTCTATGAATGAATCGAATCTGTTAGCAAATGTACAATTGCCTGATGCGCTCCGCTTATCAGGCCTACAAAAACACCAATATATTGAATTTAGGCAACATTTGTAGGCCTGATAAGGCGTTCACGCCGCATCCGGCATGAACAAAGGCCACTTTAGTTACAGAACACAATGTTCTTGAGGGTTTTAAAACATGTTTTCACGATTACTTTTTTTAACGTAGTCACTCTTAACGCCCTTCTTTCCCTGCTCATTCATTAAACAAATCTATCACCGCAAAATATATAAAAAAGCCCTTGCTTTCTATCGTGAAAGTGGTTTAGGTTAAAAGGCATCAGTTGAATAAACATTCACAGAGATTTTTATGACACGCGTTCAATTTAAACACCACCATCATCACCATCATCCTGACTAGTCTTTCAGGCGATGTGTGCTGGAAGACATTCAGATCTTCCAGTGGTGCATGAACGCATGAGAAAGCCCCCGGAAGATCACCTTCCGGGGGCTTTTTTATTGCGCGGTTGATAACGATTCAGACAGGTTAAAAGAGGAATAAGAAAATGACAGACAACACTCGTTTACGCATAGCTATGCAAAAATCCGGCCGTTTAAGTGATGATTCACGCGAATTGCTGGCGCGCTGCGGCATTAAAATTAATCTTCACACCCAGCGCCTGATCGCGATGGCAGAAAACATGCCGATTGATATTCTGCGCGTGCGTGACGACGACATTCCCGGTCTGGTAATGGATGGCGTGGTAGACCTCGGGATCATCGGTGAGAACGTACTGGAAGAAGAGTTGCTCAACCGCCGCGCCCAGGGTGAAGATCCGCGCTACTTTACCCTGCGCCGTCTTGATTTCGGTGGCTGTCGCCTTTCACTGGCAACGCCCGTTGATGAAGCCTGGGACGGCCCGCTCTCCTTAAACGGTAAACGTATCGCCACCTCTTATCCTCACTTGCTCAAGCGTTATCTCGACCAGAAAGGTATCTCTTTCAAATCCTGCTTATTGAACGGTTCTGTCGAAGTTGCCCCGCGCGCCGGACTGGCGGATGCGATTTGCGATCTGGTTTCCACCGGTGCCACCCTGGAAGCCAACGGCCTGCGCGAAGTGGAAGTTATCTACCGCTCGAAAGCCTGCCTGATCCAGCGCGATGGTGAAATGGAAGAATCCAAACAGCAACTAATCGACAAGCTACTGACCCGTATTCAGGGCGTAATTCAGGCGCGTGAATCGAAATACATCATGATGCATGCACCAACCGAGCGTCTGGATGATGTCATCGCCCTGCTGCCAGGTGCCGAACGACCAACCATTCTGCCGCTGGCGGGTGATCAACAACGCGTCGCCATGCACATGGTGAGTAGCGAAACCCTGTTCTGGGAAACGATGGAAAAACTGAAGGAACTGGGCGCGAGTTCGATTCTGGTTCTGCCAATTGAGAAGATGATGGAGTAATAGCCATGAGCTTTAACACAATCATTGACTGGAATAACTGTACTGCGGAGCAACAACGCCAACTGTTAATGCGCCCGGCGATCTCCGCCTCTGAAAGCATCACCCGTATCGTCCGTGAAATTTTAGATAACGTGAAAGCACGCGGCGATGACGCCTTACGGGAATACAGCGCGAAGTTTGATAAAACCAAGGTTACCGCGCTGAAAGTGTCTGCTGAAGAAATCGCCGCAGCCTGCGAACGCCTGAGCGACGACCTGAAACAGGCGATGGCGGTAGCAGTAAAGAACATTGAAACCTTCCACAATGCGCAAAAACTGCCGACGGTAGATGTCGAAACCCAGCCAGGCGTACGTTGCCAGCAGGTCACCCGCCCGGTAGCCTCAGTGGGTTTGTATATTCCTGGCGGCTCTGCCCCACTCTTCTCAACCGTATTAATGCTGGCGACTCCAGCACGTATTGCAGGTTGTAATAAAGTGGTGCTGTGCTCACCGCCGCCGATTGCCGATGAGATCCTCTACGCGGCGCAACTGTGCGGCGTGCAGGATGTATTTAACGTCGGCGGCGCACAGGCCATTGCCGCGCTGGCCTTTGGTACTGAATCCGTGCCGAAAGTGGACAAAATTTTCGGACCGGGTAACGCCTTTGTGACTGAAGCGAAACGTCAGGTGAGCCAGCGTCTGGACGGTGCAGCAATCGATATGCCCGCAGGCCCGTCGGAAGTGCTGGTGATTGCCGATAGCGGCGCAACGCCGGACTTCGTAGCTTCAGATTTGCTCTCTCAGGCTGAGCACGGCCCGGATTCACAGGTGATCTTACTGACGCCCGACGCCGATATGGCACGCCGCGTTGCCGAAGCTGTAGAACGTCAACTTGCAGAGTTACCGCGTGCTGAAACTGCACGCCAGGCACTGCTCACCAGCCGCCTGATTGTGACCAACGATTTAGCGCAGTGCGTGACAATCTCCAATCAGTACGGCCCGGAACACCTGATTATTCAAACCCGCAACGCCCGCGAACTGGTCGATAGCATCACCAGCGCCGGTTCGGTATTTCTTGGTGACTGGTCACCGGAATCGGCAGGTGACTACGCCTCCGGCACCAACCACGTTCTACCGACTTACGGTTACACCGCCACCTGTTCCAGCCTCGGACTGGCGGATTTCCAGAAGCGCATGACCGTGCAGGAATTGTCGAAAGAGGGTTTCTCTGCGTTGGCTTCGACCATTGAAACGCTGGCTACCGCCGAACGCCTGACAGCCCACAAAAATGCCGTGACTTTACGTGTCAACGCCCTTAAGGAGCAAGCATGAGCACCGTGACTATTACCGATTTAGCGCGTGAAAACGTCCGCAACCTGACACCATATCAGTCAGCGCGCCGACTGGGCGGTAACGGCGATGTCTGGCTGAACGCCAACGAATATCCTACAGCCGTGGAGTTTCAGCTCACTCAGCAAACGCTCAACCGCTATCCGGAATGTCAGCCAAAAGCGGTTATTGAAAATTACGCGCAATATGCTGGCGTAAAACCGGAACAAGTGCTGGTCAGCCGCGGCGCAGACGAAGGCATTGAACTACTGATTCGCGCCTTTTGTGAACCGGGTAAAGATGCCATCCTCTATTGCCCGCCAACGTACGGCATGTATAGCGTCAGCGCCGAAACCATTGGCGTCGAGTGTCGCACGGTGCCGACGCTGGAAAACTGGCAACTGGACTTGCAGGGGATTTCCGACAAGCTGGACGGCGTGAAAGTGGTTTATGTTTGCAGCCCTAACAACCCGACCGGGCAACTGATCAATCCGCAAGATTTTCGCACTCTGCTGGAGTTAACCCGCGGAAAAGCCATTGTGGTTGCCGATGAAGCCTATATTGAGTTTTGCCCGCAGGCATCGCTGGCGGGCTGGCTGGCGGAATATCCGCACCTGGCTATTTTGCGCACCCTTTCGAAAGCTTTTGCTCTGGCGGGTCTCCGTTGTGGGTTTACGCTGGCAAACGAAGAAGTCATCAACCTGCTGATGAAAGTGATCGCCCCCTACCCACTCTCAACGCCGGTTGCCGACATTGCGTCCCAGGCGTTAAGCCCGCAAGGGATCGTCGCCATGCGCGAACGAGTGGCGCAAATTATTGCAGAACGCGAATACCTGATTGCCGCACTGAAAGAGATCCCCTGCGTGGAGCAGGTTTTCGACTCCGAAACCAACTACATTCTGGCACGCTTTAAAGCCTCCAGCGCAGTGTTTAAATCTTTGTGGGATCAGGGCATTATCTTACGTGATCAGAATAAACAACCCTCTTTAAGCGGCTGCCTGCGAATTACCGTCGGAACCCGTGAAGAAAGCCAGCGCGTCATTGACGCCTTACGTGCGGAGCAAGTTTGATGAGTCAGAAGTATCTTTTTATCGATCGCGATGGAACCCTGATTAGCGAGCCGCCGAGTGATTTTCAGGTGGACCGTTTTGACAAACTCGCCTTTGAACCGGGCGTGATCCCGGAACTGCTGAAGCTGCAAAAAGCAGGCTATAAGCTGGTGATGATCACCAACCAGGATGGTCTTGGAACACAACGTTTCCCGCAGGCGGATTTCGATGGCCCGCACAATCTGATGATGCAGATCTTTACCTCGCAAGGCGTGCAGTTTGATGAAGTGCTGATTTGCCCGCACCTGCCCGACGATGAATGTGACTGCCGCAAGCCGAAGGTAAAACTGGTGGAGCGTTATCTCGCTGAGCAGGCGATGGATCGCGCCAGCAGTTACGTGATTGGCGATCGTGCGACCGATATTCAACTTGCTGAAAACATGGGTATTAATGGTTTACGCTACAACCGCGAAACCCTGAACTGGCCGATGATTGGTGAGCAACTCACTAAACGCGATCGTTATGCCCACGTAGTGCGCAACACTAAAGAGACACAGATTGACGTTCAGGTATGGCTGGATCGCGAAGGTGGCAGCAAGATTAACACTGGTGTTGGTTTCTTTGATCACATGCTGGATCAGATTGCCACCCACGGCGGTTTCCGTATGGAAATCAACGTTAAAGGCGATCTCTATATTGACGATCACCACACCGTCGAAGATACCGGACTGGCGCTGGGCGAAGCGTTAAAAATTGCCCTTGGCGACAAACGCGGCATCTGCCGGTTTGGTTTTGTCTTGCCGATGGATGAATGCCTCGCACGCTGCGCGCTGGATATCTCTGGTCGCCCGCACCTGGAATATAAAGCTGAGTTTACCTACCAGCGCGTGGGCGATCTCAGCACCGAAATGATCGAACACTTCTTCCGTTCACTCTCTTACACCATGGGAGTGACCCTGCACCTGAAAACCAAAGGTAAAAACGATCACCACCGTGTGGAGAGTCTGTTCAAAGCCTTTGGTCGCACCCTGCGCCAGGCCATCCGCGTGGAAGGCGACACCCTGCCCTCGTCGAAAGGAGTGCTGTAATGAACGTGGTGATCCTTGATACCGGCTGCGCCAACCTGAACTCGGTGAAGTCTGCCATTGCGCGTCACGGCTATGAACCAAAGGTCAGCCGTGACCCGGACGTCGTGTTGCTGGCCGATAAACTGTTTTTACCCGGCGTTGGCACCGCGCAAGCGGCGATGGACCAGGTACGTGAGCGCGAACTGTTTGATCTCATCAAAGCCTGTACTCAACCGGTGCTGGGCATCTGTTTAGGAATGCAACTGCTGGGGCGACGCAGCGAAGAGAGCAACGGCATCGATTTGCTGGGCATCATCGACGAAGATGTACCGAAAATGACCGACTTTGGTCTGCCATTGCCGCATATGGGCTGGAACCGCGTTTACCCACAGGCTGGCAACCGCCTGTTTCAGGGGATTGAAGACGGCGCGTACTTTTACTTTGTTCACAGCTACGCCATGCCGGTCAATCCGTGGACCATCGCCCAGTGCAACTACGGCGAACCGTTCACCGCGGCGGTACAAAAAGATAACTTCTATGGCGTGCAGTTCCACCCGGAACGCTCCGGTGCCGCTGGCGCTAAGTTGCTGAAAAACTTCCTGGAGATGTGATGATTATTCCGGCATTAGATTTAATCGACGGCACCGTGGTGCGTCTCCATCAGGGCGATTACGGCAAGCAGCGTGATTATGGCAACGACCCGCTGCCGCGCTTACAGGATTACGCCGCCCAAGGTGCTGAAGTGCTGCACCTGGTGGATCTGACCGGGGCAAAAGATCCGGCTAAACGTCAAATCCCGCTGATTAAAACCCTGGTCGCGGGCGTTAACGTTCCGGTGCAGGTTGGCGGCGGCGTGCGTAGCGAAGAAGACGTGGCGGCGTTACTGGAAGCAGGCGTTGCGCGCGTGGTGGTTGGCTCCACCGCGGTGAAGTCACCAGAAATGGTGAAAGGCTGGTTTGAACGTTTTGGTGCCGATGCGTTAGTGCTGGCGCTGGATGTCCGTATTGACGAGCAAGGCAACAAACAGGTGGCGGTCAGCGGCTGGCAAGAGAACTCGGGCGTTTCGCTGGAACAACTGGTGGAAACCTATCTGCCCGTCGGCCTGAAACATGTGCTGTGTACCGATATCTCGCGCGACGGCACGCTGGCAGGTTCTAACGTCTCTTTATATGAAGAAGTGTGCGCCAGATATCCACAGGTGGCGTTTCAGTCCTCCGGCGGTATTGGCAACATTGAAGATGTCGCGGCTCTGCGTGGCACTGGCGTGCGCGGCGTAATAGTTGGCCGGGCATTACTGGAAGGTAAATTCACCGTGAAGGAGGCCATCGCATGCTGGCAAAACGCATAATTCCGTGTCTTGACGTTCGTGATGGTCAGGTGGTGAAAGGCGTACAGTTTCGCAACCATGAAATCATTGGCGATATTGTGCCGCTGGCAAAACGCTACGCCGAAGAAGGTGCAGACGAACTGGTGTTCTACGATATCACCGCTTCCAGCGATGGCCGCGTGGTAGATAAAAGCTGGGTATCTCGCGTCGCGGAAGTGATCGATATTCCGTTCTGCGTGGCGGGTGGGATTAAGTCGCTGGATGACGCCGCGAAAATTCTTTCCTTTGGTGCGGATAAAATCTCCATCAACTCCCCTGCACTGGCCGATCCGACATTGATCACCCGTCTGGCAGATCGTTTTGGCGTGCAGTGTATTGTGGTCGGTATTGATACCTGGTACGACGCCGAAACCGGCAAATATCACGTTAATCAATATACCGGCGATGAAAGCCGTACCCGCGTTACACAGTGGGAAACGCTCGACTGGGTACAGGAAGTGCAAAAACGCGGTGCCGGAGAAATCGTCCTCAACATGATGAATCAGGACGGCGTGCGTAACGGTTACGACCTCGAACAACTGAAAAAAGTGCGTGAAGTTTGCCACGTCCCGCTGATTGCCTCCGGTGGCGCAGGCACTATGGAACACTTCCTTGAAGCCTTCCGCGATGCCGACGTTGACGGCGCGCTGGCAGCTTCCGTATTCCACAAACAAATAATCAATATTGGTGAATTAAAAGCGTACCTGGCAACACAGGGCGTGGAGATCAGGATATGTTAACAGAACAACAACGCCGCGAACTGGACTGGGAAAAAACCGACGGACTGATGCCGGTGATTGTGCAACACGCGGTATCTGGCGAAGTGTTAATGCTGGGCTACATGAACCCACAAGCGCTGGATAAAACCATCGAAAGCGGCAAAGTCACTTTTTTCTCACGCACCAAACAGCGACTGTGGACTAAAGGTGAAACGTCGGGGAACTTCCTCAACGTAGTCAGCATTGCACCGGACTGCGACAACGACACCCTGCTGGTGCTGGCGAATCCCATCGGCCCAACCTGCCACAAAGGCACCAGCAGTTGTTTTGGCGATACCGCTCACCAGTGGTTGTTTCTCTACCAGCTTGAACAACTGCTCGCTGAACGCAAATCTGCCGATCCGGAAACCTCCTACACCGCCAAACTGTATGCCAGTGGCACCAAACGCATCGCGCAGAAAGTAGGAGAAGAAGGCGTGGAAACCGCACTGGCCGCGACAGTACATGACCGCTTTGAGCTGACTAACGAGGCGTCTGACTTGATGTATCACCTGCTGGTGTTGTTGCAGGATCAGGATCTGGATTTAACGACGGTGATTGAAAACCTGCGCAAACGGCATCAGTGAGTTACGGGGTAAGCGGATGCGATATTGTTGTCGCATCCGGAGCCATTGCCCGATGCGCAAGCTTATCGTGCCTACACATTCTCTCTGCACACGCAGGCTGGATAAGATGCGCCAGCATCACATTCGGCAAAAAAATGGGCAAGGTGTCACCACCCTGCCCATTTTGTTTAAAACCGAAAAGATTACTTCGCGTTGTAATTACGCAGCGCATTACGCCCCAGCACAATCCCCGCGCCAACCATACCGCCCAGCAGCACAGCCAGAATCAAGGTAATTGCCTTTTTCGGGCTATCGCGACGCACTGGCAGTGTGGGTTTCATAACATAGCGATAAGCATGAATATCAAGATCATCAGCCTTCAGACTTTCAATATCCAGCAGGTTTTGACGAGTCTGATAGTAACCAGGCGAGAAAACCAGCGGACGGGTCGCCTCGTGCTTAATCATCGACTCCAGCGCTTCGCTCCCCAACAGGAACATCGTATCTTGCGTCACGTCCTGCGTCTGTTGAATCTGCGGCTTTGCGACCTGCGCCTGATTCGCATACTGCAACGCTTCCTGAATCTGACGGATACGCAGATCTTTCTGCTCCTGTGCCACCACTTCCTGCGTCTTCAAAGAATCCTGCAAGTTTTTCACACGGAGTGCGATGTTGTCTTTCAGGTCTTTTTCCAGCTCTTCATTCACCTGTTCATCAACTTGCTGAATATATTGAGCTAGCTGTTTCTGCGCACCTTCAGGCGTTTGCCCGACATAAGAAACAACCAGGGGTAATGGCTGGTTTTTAACAGAAGGTTCGATAGTCAGTTTTTCGGGTTCTTCCTGATTATCCAGCGTTTCTGCTAATGCAGAAAATGTCGTACTGAAACGACCAACTAACGTCGCCTGGATATCAGACACTTTCGGCGCAGCCGTACCATAAATCACATTCATGGCATTGTTATAACCCGCGATTTGTCCCACATCAGGTTGAGTAACGATAGCAGTGGAAGTCCATTTTTCTTTGGCAACGGCCAGATACCCTATTGCCAGGGCAATCGCTACAATGACAGAGATGATGATAGTCATCTTGCCACGCCACAACTGCACCAGTAAATCAATCAAATCAATCTGTTCCGGGTCATGGTTTTGCCCAGGAATATTATTATTTTCAACTCTCATCATTACCCTAACTGACGGAAAATTTCAGGTTCGCATAGTGTAGCGATAATCTTCATGAATGCTATAGGATAAGTGATAAAAATAATGAATTATTACGTGGATAACAAAAGACAATCAGGGCGAAAATCGCCCTGATTACAGAAGGTTAGTCGCTGCCAAACAAATCGCGGGTGTAGACCTTGTCTGCCACATCCTTAAGCTCTTCTGCCATTCGGTTGGAAATAATAACGTCGGCTTGTTGTTTGAAGGTGGCGAGATCACGTTCCAGGCGAGAGTTGAAGAATGAGTCTTCTTTCATCACCGGCTCATAAATGATCACCTCCACACCTTTCGCCTTGATACGCTTCATAATCCCCTGAATGGAAGACGCGCGGAAGTTATCTGAACCGCTCTTCATAATCAGACGATATATTCCTACTACTTTAGGTTTACGCGACAAGATAGCATCAGCAATAAAATCTTTACGCGTGCGGTTAGCATCAACAATTGCCGAGATCAGGTTATTCGGCACAGACTGGTAGTTCGCCAGTAACTGTTTAGTATCTTTCGGCAGACAATAACCACCATAACCAAATGACGGATTGTTATAGTGATTACCTATGCGCGGGTCGAGACAAACGCCTTCGATAATCTGACGCGTATTCAGACCTAAACTTTCTGCATAGCTATCCAGCTCGTTAAAGTACGCCACACGCATTGCCAGGTAGGTATTAGCGAAAAGTTTAATCGCTTCTGCTTCAGTGGAGTCGGTAAACAGAGTCGGGATATTTTGCTTAATGGCCCCTTCCTGTAATAACGCAGCAAAACGTTCTGCACGTTCTGAACGCTCACCGATGACAATACGAGACGGATGGAGATTATCGTAAAGGGCTTTACCTTCCCGGAGGAATTCTGGGGAGAAAATGATGTTCTCAGTATTGAATTTTTTTTGCATCGTGACCGTAAAACCTACCGGAACCGTGGACTTGATAACCATTACTGCATAAGGGTTTATTTCTGTAACATCTTTAATGACAGATTCTACGCTAGATGTATTGAAATAATTGGTTTTAGGATCATAATCAGTCGGGGTTGCGATGATTACGTAATCAGCATTCCGGTAGGCTTCTTTTTTATCTAATGTGGCATTAAAACGTATTTTGTCTGATTGCAAAAATTGCTGAATTTCTTTATCAACAATAGGAGATATCTTATCATTCAGCATAGCAACGCGTGACGGTAAAATATCTAATGCCACAACCTCATGATTTTGTGCGATTAGAAGCCCGTTTGACAAGCCTACATAGCCAGTACCGGAAATGGTGATTTTCATTTCATGCTCTCAGAATTAACTTAACTGTGAATCATGATGTTTTTAGCATCCTGATAAGAGTTAAAAGTTTTAACGCTACGATGATGACTGGTCAACGCAACGAAAAACAATTCAGATTTTCTTTATAAGAATAGCTGATATTTATTAAGTTAATATTAAGCAGTGAAATTTAGTCTATAAGATAATTGGCAAAAAAAAGCCCGGTGCAATATACGCCGGGCCTCAATTTTATTGTTGGTTAAATCAGATTAATCCAGCCATTCAGTATGGAACACACCTTCTTTATCAATGCGCTTATAAGTATGCGCACCGAAATAGTCACGCTGTGCCTGGATCAGGTTCGCAGGCAGAACAGCGGCACGGTAGCTATCGTAATAGGCAACCGCAGCAGCGAAGGTCGGAACCGGGATACCGTTCTGTACTGCATAAGCAACGACATCACGCAGCGCCTGCTGGTAGTCATCGGCAATTTGCTTGAAGTACGGAGCCAGCAGCAGGTTAGCGATCTGCGGATTTTCGGCATAAGCATCGGTGATTTTCTGCAGGAACTGCGCACGGATGATGCAGCCAGCACGGAAAATCTTCGCGATTTCGCCGTAATTCAGATCCCAGTTGTACTCTTCAGACGCCGCACGCAGCTGAGAGAAACCCTGAGCGTAAGAAACGATTTTACCCAGATACAGCGCACGACGAACTTTCTCGATGAACTGACCTTTGTCGCCAGCTGGCTGCGCTTGCGGGCCAGAGAGAACTTTAGATGCGGCAACACGCTGCTCTTTCAGAGAAGAGATATAACGTGCAAACACAGACTCGGTAATCAGCGACAGCGGTTCGCCGAGATCCAGCGCGCTCTGGCTGGTCCATTTACCGGTACCTTTGTTAGCTGCTTCATCCAAAATCACATCAACCAGGTAGTTACCGTCTTCATCTTTTTTAGTGAAGATGTCTTTGGTGATGTCGATCAGGTAGCTGCTCAGTTCACCGTTATTCCACTCGGTAAAGGTCTGTGCCAGTTCTTCGTTAGAGAGATTCAGGCCGCCTTTAAGGAGAGAATAGGCTTCAGCAATCAGTTGCATATCACCGTATTCAATACCGTTGTGAACCATCTTCACATAGTGACCCGCGCCATCGGCACCAATATATGTAACGCACGGTTCGCCATCTTCAGCAACGGCGGCGATTTTGGTCAGGATCGGCGCAACCAGTTCATAGGCTTCTTTCTGCCCACCAGGCATGATGGAAGGCCCTTTCAGCGCCCCCTCTTCACCGCCGGAAACACCGGTACCGATGAAGTTAAAACCTTCGGCAGAAAGCTCACGGTTACGACGAATGGTGTCCTGGAAGAAGGTATTACCACCATCAATGATGATGTCACCTTTATCGAGGTATGGCTTGAGAGAATCAATAGCAGCATCCGTGCCTGCACCTGCTTTCACCATTAACAGGATGCGACGAGGCGTTTCCAGAGATTCAACAAACTCTTTCACCGTATAGTAAGGAACCAGTTTCTTGCCTGGATTTTCGGCAATCACTTCTTCCGTTTTCTCACGGGAACGGTTGAAAATAGAGACGGTATAACCACGGCTTTCGATGTTGAGCGCAAGGTTGCGTCCCATCACTGCCATACCGACTACGCCGATCTGTTGCTTTGACATTGTTTACTCCTGTCAGGGGTTACCGCGTGTGCGGCTGCTATTTCTGAAAATGTTAACCTAAATAGGTCAATCACTGATAACGAAAGTGTGATTCTTGAAGTGTAAGTTTATTTCAAATAAAAACGTCATAATACTAAAGCTAATACAGTTCCTCATATTGACTTGTAATCGTTTTCCATGTGTACCTGCTCATCGCTATTTGCTTCATTAACTGTGCATTTTTACATGTATTCAACGAATCATCATTTAGCAGTCGGATAAGTTGTTGGCTATTACAGAAATAAAATGCACCATTTTCTGTTGTAAATCGATTAAAGATACAATCATAAGCATAAACTGGTTTGGAAAAATGCATTGCCTCAACAAGTGAAGGGTTAGTTCCCCCAGCAGAGTGTCCATGTATATAACCACAGCATGTCTCCCGTAAAACATATAATTTCTCAAGCTCGTAAATTGGATGAATCAATTCTATATTTGAAAATCGCGAGTATTTTTCAAATAATTCTTTACCGTATATACTTGAGTGCCAATTACCTATCAACTTTAAGTTATGGTTTGTCTGAGAAAAAGCTTCCAGTATAATATGTATATTATTCTCAGGTTCAATTCTACAAATGGTCAAATAAAATGGAGCACTATATTTCGGCAGATTAACAGCAGAAGTTATTAACGAATGATCACCACCGTAAGCAATCACAGAGCTAGTATTTCCATATTCTTCCAACACGTAATCAGATATAGCTTGGTTATCGGTAATAACCACATCTGAATATTTCACAGCCAGAAATTCTGAGAACTTGAGAAAACATCTTGCTAATTTTCTCCATTTGTCCCGCTTCCATTCCAACCCATCAATATTTGTAATAATTTTTGCACGAGAGAAAAGTTTCACAATGGGTAAAACAACTGCCCCCGAAACACCAAGCACTAATATAACATCAGGTTTACTCGTAAGGGATCGGAAAACTGAAAAAATATCATAGAATATACTTTGAATGCCATTTGCCTTCAACGGAACATAACGCAATACAGCACCATTATACTTTTTAAGTTTTGAAGAATGTTGTCTTGATGAACAAAAAACCTCGTAATGAATGTCACTAGATGCGTTTTTGGTCAAATTTTCAACTAAAGTTTCAAACCCACCATATGCCGCAGGTAATCCAACAATTCCTATCACGGAAATTTTTTTCATTCTAACCAATCCGTTTATTTATTATAATCACATGTATTCAATTGATACGTTCTAAATTCAATCTGACTTTCCTTATAAACCATTGCATAGTGCCAATCTGGTATTCTTTTGGTAAAGCATAATTAATCCCCATGTCATAGTGATATATTTTAAATATTGCCTTTATCTTTTGTATAAAATAATTTAAATTTATATTTTTAAAACCAACTTGATTATTAAAATGCTGTCGGTATAGAATTGTTGGCTTATCAAGATATCTAACTTCTCCGTAAATAGAGACAATTACCGAATACCAATGATCATGTATAATATGACGATTTGGTGGGGGGAATTTTTTAAGTAACTCAACAGCAGGGCGATTCAAAATCATAGTGCATCCTGTAATCTGACTCTGACATAAATAGTTTCTGTAATCGTCAGAGACTGCCTTAAATTTAAGAGCACCACGCATAGATCTATGCAATTCATTTAATGCTTCATCAACAATTACAAGATCAGTGAAAACACAGCGAATATTGTTGCAAAAAAGATTAGCATTTGTAATTGCAGTGAAAGAATCATGAACTTTATTAGGTAGCCAAACATCATCTTGATCGCAAAACATGACATAATCTGCTGTAGACTGCTTCAGGAGCTCATGAAAACTCAGTGAGGAACCAAGGTTTTTATCTGAATCAATATAGACAATTTTACCATCTGTATTTTCCGCATAGTTCTTTATAAGATTACGTGAATCATCAGAAGAAAGATCATCTCTGATTATTACACGTATATTTTTATATGATTGATTTAGCAGTGAATCCAACTGTTGCCTTAGATATTTACTGCCATTAAATACAGGCAGTAAAATATCAATCAAAGGACACTTATCCATAAATTTTAATTCCCAGCGTGTCTAATTAATAACTCTTTTGAAAAAAGAGATTCTTCTCGCTTCAAGAACTTTGGTATCAATATATGCAACGTCGTTTGATGTAACAATGACATCCTTGTTCCTAATGATAAAATCCTGAAGTCCGTCAATCATTATCTGTGAGATCCCATCTTTTGTATTTAAATAATATGCAAAATTAGGATTATTTTTTTCATTGACGAAAGCAGTATCATGATAACCAAGAATTATCGGATATCCATATGCTAGATATTCTCGGACTTTCAATGGGCATGCCTCTTTCATGTTGATACGATGCAAGCCTAAACTTCCGATGCATATATCACATTTTTTTAATATTTTTTTATATTTATCAGCATCAAGATAACCATGATAATATACATTTTCATGATTGATACCATCAATCCCGACAATATGAAAATCTAATGCTTTCATTTTACTAGCAAGTTGTTCAATATAATCAACTCCATGCCAAGGCTGTCCCGGAGTTCCAATAAAAAACAAGCCAATCCGAGAATTATCTCGTGCGTTTTGTTTTATGCTATTATATGTACTTAAATCAATCCCGTTAGGTATAGCTATCGAAGGCTTATTATATTGTGCATTACTTTTGTCTCTATTTATTTCATTTGTTACCGAGACTATACCCACAACTTTCCGCAGTACCAAACTACGTAGCATGCGATATGCACAATATCTTAAAATTGATTTGATATTTTTTTCAAGTTTTATTAATTCAAAAAACTCAGACAAATCCAAAGTATTAAGTTCAACTATTGAAGGATAACTTGATAATAGTTTAGAAAGACTCCTACTCCACGTATCATAACGAAAATAGATCATATTTGGACAAAAACTATCAATATCCATCAATAATTTTTTATCCAGAAAGATTCTACTTTTTATGACACCTCCCATAACGTATTGTTTTGCTGGTAAAATTGAATCACCTATTCGAGGAAGATACGCATAAACTTGAACTTCATGTCCAAGATTTTTCCAATGATCAATTTGCCCTAGGATTTTTTTCGTTACTCCGTCGTTACGAGTAATATCGTGTCTAATTAAGTATGCAATTTTCATATTTGTATAATTCAAACGATAAAATATCGAGTACAGATTAGCATAGAAGCTTCTAAATATTCAGCAGCTCATTAACTATTTTCTTACTAGCTTTGCCATTACCATACAAATCACCCCCAAGGTAATCAGTATTAATATTTACACAGTTTGTATATGCATTAAGAATTGACTGCTTATTAGCTCCAACAAGAATATTAAAACCATTTTCAACAAGTTCTACCCATTCAGTTTCATCACGTAACGTGAGACAGGGTTTAGAAAAGAAAAAAGCTTCCTTCTGAAGTCCACCGCTATCAGTCATTACAATAGCACAATTGCTTATCAACCAGACCATATTGAGATATCCTACAGGCTCAATAATAGTCAGTTTGGAAATATCAATGTTTTGGCTTAAGATGACTTTCTTCGTTCGCGGATGTAAAGGTAACACAACTTGCCTAGTCATTGCGATCTCTGTTAATGCATCAATAATTGATACTAAACGCTCTGACACATCAGTATTTTCCGCTCGATGGATTGTGCACAGGATAAAATCATCAGCTAAGTCTAAATTGCTTGGTTTCTGTGCAAATTTTTTGTAAAACAAGGCGCCATCTTGCATGACATCACCACTTAAAATCGCATTAACGCCGTTACCCCAACTTCTGATACCTTCTTTTTCGAGATTATCCATAGCAGCTCTTGTTGGACAAAAGAGTAACGAACTAACGCGATCTGTTAGTATTCGATTAATTTCCTCAGGCATGCTCATATTAAAACTACGTAAACCAGCCTCAACATGAGCAACATTAATATGGAGTTTTGATGCAGCAATGGCTCCAGCTAAAGTTGAATTAGTATCTCCATAAACCATAACTACATCAGGCTTTTCTTTAATTAAGATCCCTTCAATTGCTTCAATCATTTGCCCTGTCATAGCACCATGATTATTCCCCCCAATACCTAGATAATAATCTGGTTTTGGAATTTTCATTTCTTTAAAGAAAACATCACTCATATTCATATCATAATGTTGTCCAGTATGGATAATCACTTCATCAATATTTTTACCTGAGTCCTTTTGACGCTGAATTTCACGACTAACAGAACCTGCTTTGATAAATTGAGGTCTTGCGCCTAAAATAGTAACAATTCTCATTTTCATCTCCAATATTTAATTTATTAACTTATTAATAATATCATTTGCCAAGTGACGATTATATATCTATCAGAACTTATCGTTTTGATAACTGTCCTGCCAAAACAGAAATAAAGTAAATTAAGCCGAGAGCTAATATTAATGAAATCATCACAGAATTATAAATATACATATTAAGCTGAGATGAAAAGTTAGTCCCAAAGCTACAATATGTTAAAAGTCCAATCAATAATGGTGTCTTCCGTTTGCTAAGAACAAAATAATAAATAAATCCAGTTATCATCCCGACGTATAACGGAGATATTGCAACACCCAACCACCCAAAGTTTGCCCATGCTTCACCAATAAACAAGGTACTTAAAAGATTCATCTTCCCTTCTGCAACTGCAGTTGGGAATGCATATTCCATTGCCAGGCGTGTCGAAGGCTGTACAAATTCTGCCCCCATAAGACTTGACAAGATACTTGATAATGAATCAACACCAATAAAGGGATAAGTTTGCGGAAATAGTTGTAACATTAAATACAGTCCAGAAACCTGATCAATAAACATTCGATTTAGCAAATATACAATAACATCAGCAGTTGACTGGTCTGTAACTATGAAAAACATAAATATGAGAAGAATAAATAATATAGCTGCAGCGATAAAAAACTTCATAACAGGGATTCGACCATTTAAATAGATTCGCATAAAAATGAAGAATGCCAGATAAACTACAAGTGTTGATTTTGAAAGAGAAAATGTTACAGTGTAGAGCGACATAATAAATAATATGACAAATAGGAGTTTGTCATATCTTTTTTTTGTTTGTCTATAAAAAGCGTATACAACCAAAGATAACAAAGGCGTTAATTGCTCAAAGAAAATTGTTTTAATAAATAACAAGCCATTAAAATGTCGCGAGTTTTCAACCCGTATTCTTAAAATATCATCATGCGTCATATGATAAATGAAAGATAGCTGAGGTATATTTCCAACTGACCATGTGACATATAATAATGATAAGGCACAACCTCCCGTTAATAATGTTAACATAACTCGTGCATGTGCATCATTCGTTGATGCCAGTCCGACAAGTGGTTTATTCTGATAACGGGTTAAGAAGCCAATATCACCAACTTTAAAAAAAAATGATTTTATAAACAACAATCCCAAGGGGAATGCTATCATCATATACAATATTAAATAAAGTCCCATAATTCTATATTCAGCAGTGACTTTATCTAATACCGAATTTGTAACATTGGTGTAATAAATCAATATACCACCAGGCAATGCATTAAACATTATATTATAATAAAAAATTGCTGATATTATATTTAATTGGCCAATAGACATGCTGCCAGCAGCTATTTTAAAAAGAAACCAAGATATAATCACAACAAAAACTATGAGAATAAGCATATAAAAATATTCGCTGAGTCAATTGCTTAACAGTTACTTGAAAAAACCTGCCAACCTCATTGATATAACGAGATGCAGGCAATAATAAATAACATAACTTGCTGAGATAGTTTTCATTGCTTCTGTAGCATCCTTACAAAGGAACAATGAAGCAATTACTCCACCACAGAGCATAATCATGCAAATTAAATTCCATTTTTGTTTTCCCGCAATATAAATAATAAAACTCAGCGGGCTCACTACGAATCTCATAACTATTGCTGGCATCATTATTTGTGCAAAGAGGCCAGCCTCGTACCATGATTTTCCAAAAAATAGAGAGAAAAGTTCAGGCAGTATGATAAATGCAACAACGGAAGGTATAATAGATATAAAAAAAAGACTCACAAAGGTCTTTTTATATATATGTTTAGCATGTCCATAAATTTTAAACTCTTCACTTGCCTTCTGTTTAAAAACATCAAGAAAAGCACCAGAGACCAGAGTAACCGGTGCTTGTAATATCCGCTGAGTTAGAAAATAATAGCCAGCAGCTGTAGGGGAAAACAATATAGCAAATAATATATTTGGAAGTTGTGAAGACAATACATTCAATAAACTGGTAGGTCCATCAATCAAAGGAAAACTTATATATTTTCTCCCTTCAAATAAAACTCGACGTAGATGTAGTTTATCAAATAAAGTTTTCCACTCCATCCAGCCACATATAAACAACCATAAGAATGATGTACACTGACCTATGATTAGACCAATAATGAGTCCACCAATGCCCAGATGAAATATTCCTGCAATTAATTGTATACAGCATGTTACAAAACTTTGTAACACACGACTGAGAGATAACGTCTTAAACCTTATATGCCTATTATGCCAATAATTTACAACTTGATAGTTACCATAAAAAAATGAATATAAGGGAACTAACAAGAGCCACGGCGCAATAGCATAATGATCCAATAAATATGCAATATTGTTCCTGAAACCATAAAAAAAACCAATAGCAATAAAACAGACCAATGTTGTTAGCACTACAGATAGAATTGCAACTGAGAGCGCCTTACGTTGTGTTTTTGGAAGCATTATTGCCAATTCGTACCGACCTGTAGCTATCGTGCCTAGAATAGTTCCCAACGTTATAAACATAGCGAATACCCCAAATTCCTCTGGGGTATATGCTCGAGTTAAAATAGGGCTGATCAGTATTGGAAGTAGTTGTGCAATGGTAGTTCCAAAAATTAATGTTACTACATTCCGAAAAAATTCTGATTTAACTCTAATATAATTTAAGCTCATAGTGCTTTGATTATTTTCTCAAATGAATCCTTCGCCATATAAGGATGCATTGGAAGACTTAAAACTGATTTACTGAGTTTTTCAGCAACTGGGAAACATCCTTCATGATAACCAAGTTTTTCAAAAGCTGTTTGTAAATGAAGACAGGTTGTATAATACACCATCGTCGGCACCCCCTGCTCTTTACATTTGTTCATGACCATATCACGATCGTCAGCAATGATTGTATATTGTGCCCAAGAGCTAAAATATCCTTCAGGAACAACTGGAGTTTTGTATATTCCTCGCAAAGCTTCAGTATATTGGGTAGCAAGATTATTACGAGCCTCAAGTTCTTGCGGGAATACTTTCAGTTTTTCAAGAAGTACCGCAGCCTGAATCGTATCCAGACGGCTGTTCATACCGATGTTAACATTGTCGTACTTATCTTTCCCTTTTCCATGTATACGCAGTGACCTGATTATTGAAGCATATTCGTCATTGTCGGTAAAGATCGCCCCACCGTCCCCATAACACCCCAGTGGTTTAGCAGGGAAAAAACTGGTCGTACTAATGTCACCGAAACTACCCGCTTTTTTCCCATTAAAATGACCACCAAAACCTTGAGCAGCATCTTCGATAATTTTTAGATCGTATTGGTCAGCAATTTTTTTGATAGCATCATACTCAGCAGGCAGTCCAAATAGATCCACAGCAATAATTGCTTTAGGTTTTAACTTACCTTCAGCAATGACCTTTTCAATTTGTTTTTCAAGGTCTGCAGCAGAAATATTGAAAGTGTCTTCTTCTGAATCAACGAAAATAGGTGTTGCATTTTCAAAAGCTATAGTTTCCGCTGTTGCAAAGAATGTAAAGGTTGGGCAGAAAACAGCATCGCCCTCCTTAATACCTAAGGTCATTAACGCCAGCGTCAAGGCATCTGTACCATTTGCGCAAGTAATCGCATGTTTAACTCCAACATATCGGGCAAGCTCAATCTCAAGTTCCTGAACTTCACTACCCATAATGTAGCTACCGGTTTGCAACACTTTAGAAATGGCAGTATCGATTTGTGTTTTTAGATATCTGTACTGCGCACTTAAATCTATAAATTCCATAATCACTCCACAAATTCAATATGATCGTGAATTAGTCGGTAACTTTCACCTGTCTCAGAGCATTTAGCTGTAGCGTTTCCAGAAAGCGGTAAATCTAGTTTCGCACCATGGCGACTTATCCAACCAATTTGACGGGCAGGAACTCCAACCATCATCGCATAGGGCTTAACATCCTTATTTACTACACTACCAGCACCAATAAAGGCATATTCACCGATCTCGTTACCACATACTATAGTTGCATTCGCCCCAATCGTTGCGCCTTTTCTCACCAACGTTTTCCTGTATTCATGTTTTCGTAATACATGGGATCGAGGATTATAGACATTCGTAAAAACCATACTTGGTCCACAGAAAACGTCATCCTCAAGGTGCACTGCATCATAAATTGAGACATTATTTTGAACCTTCACATTGTTGCCAATTTTCACGTCATTTCCGACAAAAACATTTTGTCCAAAGGAACAATTTTTACCAATTTGTGCTCCACCACAGATATGGACCCAGTGCCATACCTTGGTGCCGTCACCAATGACGGCTCCTTGATCAACAATTGCAGTTTCGTGAACAGTATAAGTCATACGTATCCTGACATTTTGTGATTGCTTTAAAGATCTAATGGTAAACCAACTTTTTTACCATCACGTGCTGAACGATAAATTGCAGACAGAACTTCGAGAGATTTTAATCCTTGGCGTCCATCTGTCTCAGGAACAGCATTCCCACGTAACACATTAATAACATTATCATAATATAGGGGATGACCGAATCCATAGACGCTTGTTGTTTGATAACTTACTTCTTTGATTCTAGTGTCCATTTCATGTGGTTCAGAAAACTCCCAGTGTTGAATTTCATTCACCGCAACACCACCGATACGAACGCTGCCTTTTTCTCCTAAGATAGTAATTGATCCTTCTAGATTCTGCGGGTAGGTAAGCATCGTGACATTCATGCTCCCCATAGCACCACAGCGCCATTTTAGGGCAACAGCTCCTGTATCCTCAGCCTCAATTTTCCGTTCAAGTGTCCCCGTAAAGGCAAACAAGCTATCGATTGGACCTATTAACCATTCCAGGAGGTCAACGTAGTGACTAGCTTGATTCATAAAAGCGCCCCCATCATATTCCCAAGTCCCACGCCAAGGGGAAGCATTATAATAATCCTGCGGGCGCGTCCAAAATACATTTACATTGACCATATAAATACGTCCAAAGCGGCCACTTTCAATTGCATCTTTTAACAGACGAAGAGTAGCATTACGTCTATTCTGTTTGACAACAAATAAACGTTTATTCGCTTCATCTGCGGCCTTAACCATGGCAACCCCATCTTCCATACGTGTCGCCATTGGTTTTTCGGAAACAACATGAAAGCCGTTGGCAAAACTTTTAATTGCTTGGACAGGATGTAGTCCAGAGGGAGTAGTCAGAATAACAACATCCGCATCTGATTTTTCCAGCATTGAGTTAATATCTTTATGGCCATTTGCGCCAGTTGATTTAACTGCTCTTTCAAGTGCGTTAGAGTCAATATCACAAACATCGACTAATTCAGCGCGTTCAGCATGCTTTTCTAATGATGCAAAATGATTTTTAGAAATTCTGCCACAACCTACCAACGCAAATTTTATCTTACGATCAACAATTGGTTCATAATTATTCATATTAAGCCCTTACAACATTTTTTTCGTTATCTCTAAACTTCCCGCGCGTATCCACTATAAACTTCGAATGCTCTTTAATAAGTTCATAGTCAAATTTGTCATGGTCTGTTGCTATAACAACGCAATCATAGGATGAGAGTTTTTCTTTGGTAAGAGTAACGCTAGCGAGCTCAAAATGATGCTCACGCATTTTCGGAAATGTTGCGACATGGGGATCACTGTAAGACACTTCAGCGCCCAACGAGCGTAATTTCTCCATAATAAACACAGATGGACTTTCACGCATGTCATCTACATTTTTCTTATATGCGATACCTAATACGAGAATGTTGCTGCCATTAACAGATTTTTTATCTAAGTTAAGCGCATGAACCACTTTGTCGACAACCCAATCAGGCATAGAGGAATTTACTTCCCCTGCTAACTCGATAAATCGTGTATTTACGCCATATTCACGTGCTTTCCAAGTCAAATAGAACGGATCAATCGGGATGCAGTGTCCCCCAAGACCTGGACCCGGGTAATAAGGAACAAAACCAAATGGCTTAGTCGCTGCTGCGCGGATAACTTCAAAGATATCGATATTCATTTTATCCGCAACAATTTTCATTTCGTTGACTAAACCGATATTCACTGCACGGTGAATATTCTCCAAAAGTTTCGTCATTTCTGCTGCCCGGGTGCTTGATACAGGAACAACCTGATCAATTACTGCACCATAAAGAGCCAAACCGATCTCTAGGCAATCTTCAGTGACGCCTCCACATACTTTAGGAATGGTACGAGTAGTGAAGTTAGGGTTGCCAGGATCTTCACGTTCCGGCGAATAACACAGGAATATATCCTCACCTACTTTCAATCCACGAGATTCTATGCGTGGCAGCAGCTCTTCGTCTGTAGTGCCTGGATAGGTTGTCGATTCAAGAGAAACGAAATGGCCTTTGCGCAGATGGGGTACGAGAGCATCCGTTGTATTAAGAACAAATGACAAATCCGGTTCACGGTATTTATTGAGTGGTGTAGGCACACATAGAATTAAAGTATCGGCTTCTCCAGCACGAGAAAAATCAGTAGTTGCTTCAAACCCTCGCTTATTTGCGTCCTGGATACTAGAAGCAGAAATGTGTTCAATATAACTTCTCCCAGCAGTAAGCTCATCAACCTTTTTTTGATCAATGTCATAGCCAATAACTTTATAACCAACCTCAGAGAATCGTAACATTAATGGTAGGCCAACATAGCCCAAACCAACAATACCAATTACAGCGTCTTTATCGTTTATTTTATTAATTAGCAAGTTTTTCATTGAAACCTCGGAGATCTAATCCCGGTAAAATTTTGTTTAATACATTATTGCTTTGTTAAAAAGTGAGCTTGTTTCTGATCTTTTTCTGACAGAATAGGTTCAACTTCTAATGGCCATTGAATTTTTAACATTGGATCATTCCATATTATGCCTCTATCACTTTCTGAGTAATAGTAGTTTGTTGTTTTATAAACAAACTCCGCCGTCTCACTCAGCACCAAAAACCCATGCGCAAACCCTTCAGGTATCCACAACTGACGCTTATTCTCAGCAGATAAATTCACCCCAACCCATTTGCCAAAAGTAGGTGAAGATTTACGAATATCAACAGCCACATCAAAAACTTCACCAACAACGCAGCGCACCAATTTTCCTTGTGCATAAGGTTCTAATTGATAATGTAGCCCGCGTAAAACACCTTTACTAGACTTCGAATGGTTATCCTGAACAAATTCAACCTTACGCCCTACAGCTTCTTCAAATACTTTCTGGTTAAAGCTCTCAAAAAAGAAGCCGCGCTCATCGCCAAAAACTTTTGGTTCAAAAATCAGCACATCAGGAATTTCTGTTTTAATTACGTTCATTTTATTAATAACCTTTAATCATTTTCAGCAGATACTGACCATAAGCATTTTTTTTCAGCGGTTCAGCTAACACTTTCACCTGTTCTGCATCAATAAATCCTTTACGATAAGCAATCTCTTCCGGGCAAGATACTTTTAATCCCTGACGCTCTTCAATTGTAGCAATGAAGTTACTTGCTTCAATCAGGCTTTGATGTGTCCCCGTGTCCAGCCAGGCATAACCACGTCCCATCATGGCAACAGATAAACGCCCCTGTTCCATATAGATACGGTTAATATCTGTAATTTCCAGCTCGCCACGTGCAGAAGGCTTAAGATTTTTCGCCATTTCTACAATGTCATTATCATAGAAATATAGCCCAGTTACAGCGAAGTTACTTTTTGGCTCTAACGGTTTTTCTTCAAGGCTAATGGCTGTACCGTTTTTATCAAACTCCACGACACCATAGCGTTCTGGATCATTTACGTGATAGGCAAATACCGTTGCACCGCTTTCTTTATTAACAGCAGTTTCCATTAACTTCGGCAAATCATGTCCATAGAAGATATTATCGCCAAGTACGAGTGCACAATCATCACCACCAATAAAATCTTCACCAATGATAAACGCTTGCGCCAGGCCATCCGGGCTCGGTTGTACTTTATACTGTAGATTAAGCCCCCACTGGCTCCCGTCCCCCAACAATTGTTGGAAACGCGGTGTATCCTGTGGCGTACTGATAATCAGAATATCGCGAATACCCGCTAACATCAGTGTAGAGAGCGGGTAATAGATCATCGGCTTATCATAAATAGGCAGGAGTTGTTTACTCACTGCCATAGTCACAGGATAAAGACGAGTACCTGATCCGCCAGCTAAAATAATACCTTTACGCGTTTTCATTTCACCATTCCTTTTAATTTATCACGCCCAATATCATTGGCGAGATACAATAAATTTTTAAATTGCTGTAGTTGTAAATAATTCATTGAGCATACGTTTCACGCCTACCTGCCATTCAGGCAAGACAAGAGCAAAGTTCTGCTGAAATTTTTCTGTATTAAGACGAGAATTATGAGGGCGGCGGGCTGGAGTAGGATAAGCCGATGTCGGCACGGCGTTAAGTTTGTTAAGAGCAAGGTTAATCCCCGCTTTGCGCGCCTCTTCAAATACCAGAGCGGCATAATCGTGCCAGGTTGTTGTACCGCCAGCAACCAGATGGTACAAACCAGCAACTTCTGGTTTGTTTACTGCCACGCGAATGGCATGAGCGGTGCAATCGGCCAGCAATTCAGCTCCCGTTGGTGCACCAAATTGATCGTTTATCACAGCCAACTCTTCGCGTTCTTTTGCCAGACGCAACATCGTTTTAGCGAAGTTATTTCCCTTACCTGCATAGACCCAACTGGTACGGAAAATAAGGTGCTTCGCGCAATGTTCTTGTAATGCTTTTTCTCCGGCTAATTTTGTTTCACCGTAAACATTTAGCGGTGCTGTTGCATCCGTTTCCAGCCATGGCGCGTCACCGCTGCCAGGGAAAACGTAATCAGTGGAGTAGTGTATAACCCAGGCTCCAACTTCATTAGCTGCCTTTGCTATCGCTTCGACGCTTGTCGCGTTAAGTAATTGTGCGAAATCCGGTTCTGATTCCGCTTTGTCTACTGCAGTGTGAGCAGCAGCATTAACAATAACATCAGGGCGAATTTTTTTGACAGTCTCAGCCACACCTTCGGGGTTGCTGAAATTGCCACAATAATCAGTGGAGTGAACATCAAGAGCAATCAGATTACCCAGGGGAGCCAGAGAACGCTGCAGTTCCCACCCCACCTGCCCTGTTTTGCCGAAAAGAAGGATATTCATTACTGACGCCCCTCATAGTTCTGTTCAATCCATGACTGATAAGCACCGCTTTTCACATTCTCAACCCAATTTGTATTAGCCAGATACCATTCCACCGTTTTACGAATCCCACTCTCAAACGTTTCTTGCGGTTTCCAGCCCAATTCGCGGCTAATTTTATCGGCATCAATGGCATAACGGCGATCATGTCCCGGGCGGTCAGCGACATAAGTAATTTGCTCACGATAAGATTTTTCTTTCGGTACAATTTCATCCAACAAATCACAAATCGTGAGCACTACATCGATATTTTTCTTTTCGTTGTGTCCACCAATGTTATAAGTTTCACCCGCTTTACCTTCGGTTACGACGGTATATAACGCACGAGCATGATCCTCTACATACAACCAGTCGCGAATTTGATCCCCTTTACCATAAATAGGTAATGCCTTACCTTCCAGCGCATTAAGAATGACCAACGGAATCAATTTTTCTGGAAAGTGATAAGGACCGTAGTTATTCGAGCAGTTAGTCACAATGGTCGGCAAACCATAGGTGCGTTTCCACGCACGGACTAAATGATCGCTGGATGCTTTGGATGCGGAATAAGGACTGCTTGGCGCGTAAGCTGTCGTCTCAGTAAATAAGGGTAATTCTTCTGTATTATTTACTTCATCAGGATGAGGTAAATCACCATAGACTTCATCAGTAGAAATATGATGGAAGCGGAAATTGTTTTTCTTTTCATCATCCAATGCAGACCAGTAATTACGAGCTGCTTCTAAAAGGACGTAAGTCCCCACAATATTGGTTTCAATAAAGGCTGCCGGGCCAGTTATTGAACGGTCAACGTGGCTCTCTGCCGCCAGGTGCATCACCGCGTCTGGCTGATGCTGTGAAAAAATACGAGCCATTGCTACGGCATCGCAGATGTCTGCATGCTCAAATGAATAACGTTCAGAATCAGAAACTTCAGCGAGTGATTCCAGGTTTCCGGCGTAAGTTAATTTATCGACATTAACAACACTGTCCTGCGTATTATTTATAATGTGACGAACTACAGCAGAACCAATAAATCCTGCGCCACCAGTAACGAGTATCTTCACTTTTTTATTCCATATTACTTCAGAGCATACTGTGAAATAAGCGGCTCTCAGTTTGATTAATAGAGGTATTAATGCACGCTACCGCCCCTGGCTTTACAGCTACCAGAGCACTGCATACATGCCTACGATGTGACGAGCGTTACCCACTCGCGCTAAACCCGAAAAATTCAAACGCTAATTGTCTTACCAATCAGCCCAGGAAACAAGGAAAATCCTGGAAAAGTTTGACTAAAATCCTATTGCTAACTCATTGTTATTCTGAAAGTTTATAAAGCAATAACGGCAGGAAGATTCGCAACAAATTACTTTCGCCACGAATCTTCACTGCCGTTATGATTTTCTTATTAACCGTTACATCCGGTCAGATTTTCATTATTCGCTTAACAGCTTCTCAATACCTTTGCGGAACTTCGCCCCTTCTTTCAGGTTACGCAGCCCATACTTCACAAACGCCTGCATATAGCCCATTTTTTTACCGCAGTCGTAGCTGTCACCGGTCATTAACATGGCATCAACGGCTTGTTTTTTAGCCAGTTCAGCAATGGCATCTGTCAACTGTATACGTCCCCATGCACCTGGCTGAGTGCGTTCCAGTTCAGGCCAAATATCGGCAGAAAGGACATAACGACCAACAGCCATTATGTCTGAGTCCAGCGTCTGCGGCTGATCCGGTTTTTCAATAAATTCAACAATACGGCTAACTTTGCCTTCACGGTCCAGCGGCTCTTTGGTCTGGATGACGGAGTATTCAGAGAGGTCGCCCGGCATACGTTTTGCCAGTACCTGGCTGCGGCCCGTTTCGTTAAAGCGCGCAATCATGGCAGCAAGGTTGTAACGCAGCGGATCGGCGCTGGCGTCGTCAATAACAACGTCTGGCAACACCACGACAAACGGATTGTCGCCAATGGCTGGTCGCGCGCACAAAATGGAGTGGCCTAAACCTAAAGGTTCACCCTGACGCACGTTCATAATGGTCACGCCCGGCGGGCAGATAGACTGTACTTCCGCCAGTAGTTGACGCTTCACGCGCAGCTCAAGGAGAGATTCTAATTCATATGAGGTGTCGAAGTGGTTTTCGACCGCGTTCTTGGACGCATGAGTTACCAGGAGGATTTCTTTGATCCCTGCAGCCACAATCTCGTCAACAATGTACTGAATCATTGGCTTGTCGACGATCGGTAGCATCTCTTTAGGAATCGCCTTAGTGGCAGGCAACATATGCATCCCAAGACCCGCTACAGGAATAACTGCTTTTAAATTCGTCATTATTTCATCCACCTGTAAAATGGTTGCTGAATTATAGCTTGTTCGATTTTTTTCGCCAGCATCAATTACCCTGAACTGATGACTGATTTACTTCCGATGTTACGCCGCTTCGCTCAGGATTGCAGTAGCGTTATTCTTAAGTATGGCTCCATTTTTCCAGGAATGGTCGCAATTCTACTCCCCCCGTTCCGGTAATCGAAAGTTAATCTTTTCCACATTAACAATGTGGTAATTAATCCTGTCGATATCGACCGAACTTTGTCCTTTTTCATTCACCGAATGAACATTTGCCAGTGACAGTAAGGTCTCGTTCTTTGCCATAAATGTGCCACGAACGTCTTTACGCAAGTCGAAGTTCATGGTCAATGCTGGCCCCACAGAGGATTCCTGCATCACTTTGATATTTCGCATAAAAAGATGTTGCGGTTTGTTGTGCAGTTCCAGCGACGCACGCTTCATTTCAATGTTGGTCAGCGCCACAAAGGAAGTTGCATTGCCTGCCGAAATTTGTATTCCGCGCAATTTCCAGGCAAGTTGAGTATTATCAAGATGAATATTATTCAGTCTGAAATTTTGCGGTATGGAGAGATATCTTCCTTTAATGACGCCATAGCCGATTAACATCCCTGCGCTATTAATCATCTCAATATTATCAACCACGAAATCATCACATCCGTAAATAGCGATCGTGGCATTATCAATACCCGCTTTCTTACTGAAATCCGGCGTAATATTACGCGCTTTGATATTACGGATAATGAAATGCTTGCCATTTTCAACATGAATTAGTTGCCGACAATCAGAGCCAGTGATATTCGCTACGACAAAGTTTTTCACTGCCTGGTCTTCCGGATAGTTGTTATCGTAAGTACTTCCCGCAAGGCCTATGCCAATACCCCAGTTGATTTTGCCATTAGTACAGTTGATGCGTTCTATTACGTGGTCGGAAATTAAAATATCGTGGTCGTTAATCGCCACATTCCATTCGATGGCGTCGCCCTGTAAATCGCTGAACTTACAATGGGTGATGTTGGCACCGATAATCTGGTTATGAAATCCCTGGCGTAAGATGGCGTAGTTGGCGTGGCTGACCGTGAGGTTGTCAATGACCAGATTGCGCATGACCCGTTTGTTTTTACCGCCGATATAGATTTGCGTTACCGGGCCAAAGCCGCTCATCGCCAGCCCTTTGATGGTGCAATCAGAACCGCGCACATCCAGGGTGATGTTATGCATACTGCCGCCCTTCTCCCCTGTCACCTGGCTGCCGTCCTGTAAGACAAATCGCCCTCTGCCGTTGCCGCGCAGGCTTCCAAGGATGCGTAACGTTTTACCGGGAGGGATGAAGATGCCGGTGTTGATGTTGTCGCAAACAAATCCGCCAGGCACGACGACCGTTTGCCCTTCGCTGAAAGCCTGTTTAAACGAGGCTATCCAGTCTTTGGAATTGTAGTCATTGATGTTAACGCTTTGTCGGGCGGGAATTGCACGGGCAAAAGGAGTATGGAGGAAAGCAAGCGCGGAGCCTGCCGTCAGGAAGGTGCGTCGGGAGAGTTTTTTAAATGGCATGCGTTCTCCTCTATAAAGCCTGCAACAAGCTGGCGAGTTCTCGATTGATCACCTGCTGGTTAAAATCGTGTTCGACTTTTTCGCGAGCGCGTTTGACTACCGGAGCCAGTTTGTCGGCATCCAGTTGGCTAAACGCCGCCAGTCGTTGCGCCAGTGCGCGAGCATCGTTCTCAGGCACCAGCCAGCCGGATTTATCGGCCTCCACCAGTTCCGGTATTCCGCTATGCAGAGTAGAAACAACCGGAATGCCGACCGCCATCGCTTCCATCAGCGCCACCGGAATGCCTTCCATATCACCGTCCGCGCCCGTTACCGATGGCAGCAGGAAGACATCCGCGTCGTCGAGCATCGCCTTCACTTCGTGGCTCGGTTTAAACCCCGGCATCTCCACCATATCTTCCAGTTGATACTGTTCGATGAGCGTGCGTAAACGCCGCTCCCACGGGCCGATGCCGAGGATGCGATAGCGAAACGCCACACCCTGCTCTTTCAACTGACGGCAGGCTTCGATCGCCACATGCAGGCCTTTTTTCTCGGTTAAGCGTGCGACGGAAATGATTTCCAGCGGCGTTGCGGGTGCTTTCACCGGACGCGGGCTAAAGCGCGTCATGTCCACGCCCATGCGCGATACGGCGATTTTTTCTCTGGGGCAGCCCATTTTTTGCAGCCTTCCGGCCCACAGATCGCTTATCGGTAACATCAGGTCGCCACGGCGAAACAGTTGTTGATATTCGGGGGTGTAGTGGTTGAGCACTTCCCGACTGGAGATATCAATGCCGTGGAAGATAGTAGCGATTTTGCCGTGAATGACACCCAGTTCACGCAATTTGGCTGCGGTTACCCCCGCAGGGCCAAAATGAGCGATGAACACATCGGCGCGAAACGGTGTTGCGACCTGACCACAAATGGCAGACAAAATCAGGTTCCGCGACTCGGCACCATAGCGTTTGAGGTTGAGCGCCTGCCAGGTGTTTTTACGATGAATGCCGCGTAAGGTCTGGCTGGCACGATGGCGTAGTTTCGCTACTTTGCCCTGAGGTTCGTCCTGTAACCAGCGAGTTTTAGCGGCAAGGTTGTATTGCGCCCATGCCGCATGGGTGTTTTGCGTATCGCCTTTTTGCAGCGCGACAATCTCCACCTCAAAGCCCATATCAATAAACGCAGTAATTTGGTTGAGGACGAAGGTTTCCGACGACAGCGGGAATTTCAGTAAAAAGAAGCCGACCTTCATTTCGCCTCCCCGATGCGTTCCAGTACGGACTGCACCATCTGCATTCCTGCCTGGCGTTCGCGCCTGACGGCTTCGCTAAGTCGCGCGTTCAGCGCCGGAAGCTGGCCTAAGGTATCCGCAACCATCGCTTGCAGGCTGCCGTCTAATAAATGACGAATATCCATCGCCATCTCCGGCAGCCCCAGTTGTTGCATAATCCCGGCGGATTTATGTTCGTAGTTGATAGCAATTGCCGGAGTGGCAAAGTTCATAGAGATAATGGCGGAGTGCAGGCGCGTACCGACAGTGAGTTCACAGGCAGCGAGAATTTTGCCCATTTCCAGATCGTTAAGTTCATCCATCACCACGTGGTAACGGGAAGGCTCGCTGATGTGCTGGCGCAGGTTGAGCGCCACCATGCGGTCATCTTTGTTGTAGCTGTCGATGCCCGTACAGGTGGAAAGCGCAATGACCTGATACCCTTCGTCGAGAATGCGATTGACCACCCCGGCAAAGGCTTGTTCATACGCTTGTTGAGTAGTGCCGAGGCGTTTATCAAACGGTGCCAGTTCGCGCAGAGTAATTGCCACGGTTTTCTGTTGGGATGCGACGCCCAGCCAGTGTTGGACGGCGTAGCTGGCGGTGTAATCTTCAGTGTGATGATCGACCAGCCAGGCGGTATCGACGCCGTGTTCGACTTTTGCGGTAGTGATATTGCTGCGTTTCATCAGCTCAAGGCTGACCGATTCGCGCAGGATCAATGCATCACAGTGACCAAAAACGTAGTTAGCCAGTTGGTTAAATTGCTCATCCTGGAACGGGCCGACGCTGTGACCAATCATAAACAGCGGCTTTTTCGCCATAAAGGTGCACAGAGCGTGTTCAAATTGCGGTACGCCGTAGAGATCGACAAAAAACGAACCACCGACCTGAATAATGGCGTCGTAACCTGATAGCAAGCGCACGAAGTCGGTAAATCCCTGGGCGATGGCAATATTACGCAGCTTGCCGGTGTCGGTGACGCGAGAGAGCAATACCTGGTGTTGGTAGCGGCGACGAAGGACTTTTTTTACGCGCCCGACAACGCCCGCCGCGCTGTTGTGTTGTTTCATTTGCAGGAACAGCGGATCGCCCATTACCGGGCGATTAAGCAGCCAGGAAGAACTGACCGGATAGCGGCTCATCACGTCCACTTCGGCGTGTGGATTGAGGATGTTGATGGCATCAAGTAAGCCACGCAAAATGGCGCTGTCGCCGCGGTTGCCGCAAGTGTGGTTGCCCAGAATAAGTAATTTCATTTTTTCCTCATAAATTTGATGCCAGGTGAGGTTGTGTTCGTTGCCGCTTTTTGCCTGATGCGACGCTGACGCGTCTTATCAGGCCTACAAAATCCGGGCACTGAACCGTAGGCCGGATAAGGCGTTTTACGCCGCATCCGGCATTCAACGCCTGATGCGACGCTGACGCGTCTTATCAGGCCTGCAAGATCCGAGCACTGAACCGTAGGCCGGATAAGGCGTTTTACGCCGCATCCGGCATTCAACGCCTGATGCGACGCTGACGCGTCTTATCAGGCCTACAAGATCCGGGCACTGAACCGTAGGCCGGATAAGGCGTTTTCACCACATCCGGCATTCAGCGCCTGATGCGACGCTGACGCGTCTTATCAGGCCTGCAAGATCCGAGCACTGAACCGTAGGCCGGATAAGGCGTTTTACGCCGCATCCGGCATTCAGCGCCTGATGCGACGCTGACGCGTCTTATCAGGCCTACAAAATCCGGGCACTGAACCGTAGGCCGGATAAGGCGTTTTACGCCGCATCCGGCATTCAGCGCCTGATGCGACGCTGGCGCGTATTATCAGGCCTACAAGATCCGGGCACTGAACCGTAGGCTGGATGAGGCGTTTTACGCCGCATCCGGCATTCAACGCCTGATGCGACGCTGACGCGTCTTATCAGGCCTACAAGATCCGGGCACTGAACCGTAGGCCGGATAAGGCGTTTTACGCCGCATCCGGCATTCAACACCTGATGCGACGCTGACGCGTCTTATCAGGCCTACAAGATCCGGGCACTGAACCGTAGGCCGGATAAGGCGTTTTACGCCGCATCCGGCATTCAGCGCCTGATGCGACGCTGACGCGTCTTATCAGGCCTACAAAATCCGGGCACTGAACCGTAGGCCGGATAAGGCGTTTTACGCCGCATCCGGCAACCGTTGCCGGAACCGAAAACAACAACTCACCCCGCCCGTAAAAGCATTTTCATTTTTTCGCTGCGACAAAACTGACGCTTCACTTCCACCACCAGCGGATGGCGCGACAGCACAATCATCACCACAAACGCCAGTGCGCCTGCGGTAATTTGCACCGCCAACAGCGTCCCCAGTGCCAGTTGCCCTTTCAGCACCACGCCCAGCACATAACTGATCACCAGCGTCGGTAATGAGAGATAAAACGGTAGCCACAAGCTCAGGATATACTGCCGATAACTGGAGCCGAGCACCGGTTTAATCATCACGAAATAACTCAGCACAGTGTTGATAATCTGCACTAGCAGGAAGCCAAGCGTGACGCCAATTGCGCCCGCCATCTGCCCACCAATAACAATCGCCGGAATAAACAGAAAGGTTTTGAATACGTTGAATTTAAAGCTGATATCGACCCGCGCTTTCGCCATCAGCAGCGAACCAATCGGGTTACCCACTGAACGCAGTAGCCCCACCACGCACAGCAATTGCAGCACCGGAATGATGCTGTTCCATTTCTCACCAAATACCAGCGGCACAAAATTATTGGCTACCACCATCAATCCCAACAGCACTGGAAAGTTGATAATCCCCACCACCGACAGCAGCTTGTAGAAGTTGACGCGCAGCTTTTCGGTGTCGTCCTGAATTTTGGCGAACGCTGGAAACAGCACGCGGGTGATTATCGGGTTCAACTTCATCGGCGGTACAACAGCCACGTTGTACGCCAGGTTGTAGCCCCCCGCCACGCCCGCGCCGAGAATACGTGCCAGCACCAGCGTTGAAAGGTTGGTATTGAGATAGTTGATGATGCTGTCTGCCGTCAGCCAGGCACCAAAGCGTAAGTTTGGTGCCACCGACGCCAGCGAAAAATGCAGGCCGGGACGATAAATTTTACGGCCAAAGTAGCCAAACAGCAGCGTTCTCACCGCACTATTGACCAGATAACCAAGGATTGCGGTCATCGCCAGTGGCCAGAAATGAGCGCTAACCACCGTAAAGGTAAAGCCCGCCAGCACGGCGCTGGTTTCGATCATGCCGATCTTGTTGAACTCCAGTTCCTTCTGCATCAACGCGCGGAACTGTTGCCCGTGGGGGATCACCACAAACGCCAGCGACAATGTTTTAATCAACGGCACCAAATCCGGGTTATTCAGCACGCCACCAATGGCGTCACTCAACAAAAACACCGCCGCGCACACCACGATCCCCAGCCCAACGTTCAGCCAGTACAGTGTGGTGAGTTCAAGGTGACTGATTTCTTTCCGCTGAATAATGGAGTTGGCGATGCCGAAGTCAGAAAGCGTATCTGCCAGCGTAATGATCACCAGCGACACGGTAAGCAGGCCGAACTGATGGTTATCGATAATCCGCGCCAACACGGTCATCTGTACCAGTCCCAGGCCGATGATGATCACCGTGGCAATCGCTGACCACTTCGCGCCACTGATGGTTTTTTCACGTAAGCTCATATCAATATGCCGCTTTGTTAACGAAGCCCTTGAACACCGTCAGGAAAACGATCCGGATATCGAACCAGACGCTCCATTCGCGGATATACTCAAGGTCAAACTCGACGCGTTTTTCCATTTTCTCCAGCGTGTCGGTCTCGCCGCGCCAGCCGTTAATCTGCGCCCAACCGGTAATGCCTGGTTTCACTTTATGGCGCAGCATGTAGCCTTCAATGAGCTGGCGATATTGTTCGTTATGCGCCACCGCGTGCGGGCGCGGACCAACAATCGACATTCCTCCCGTCAGCACATTGATAAATTGCGGCAGTTCATCCAGCGAGGTTCGACGTAGAAAGTTCCCCACTCTGGTCACACGCGGATCGTTTTGTGTCGCCTGGGTCACGACGTTGTCATTTTCCATCACTTTCATAGAGCGAAACTTCCACACTTTGATCGGCTTGCCATCCATGCCATAGCGGGTCTGGCGGAAAATTATTGGCCCAGGGGAACTCAGTTTCACTGCCAGGGCAATGCAGCACAGCACCGGGGAGATCAGCAGTAAGATCAAGGTAGCCAGCACAATATCTTCAGCACGTTTGATCAGGCGGTTAACCCCAGAAAGCGGCGTGTCGTACAGCGGCACCACCGGTACGCCGTTCATCTCTTCGATACGTGAATGGAGAATGTTGAAAGTAAATACATCGGGGATCAGCAGCACCGAACAGGTGGTGTCTGCCAACGCATGTACCAGCTTTTTCACTCGCGCGCCGTCGCACATCTGCATGGCGATATAGACGTTATGAATCTTGCCCGCTTTAGCGTCCTCAACCAGTTGTTGCAGGTTGCCTGCCCAGTCATTAGAAACGCCGCCCGGCTTCGGATCGTGGTATACGCCCACCACTTCAAACCCCAGCCACGGCTGATTACGGAAGCTCTCGATCAGCATTTGTCCGGCGGCTAAGTCCCCCGCCACCGCGACCATGCGTTTGTTATAGCCATGATTACGCAACCATCCCGCACCGATACGAATGCATGAACGGCAAACCACCAGTCCGATGCTGGTCAGCAGATACCACGCCAGCCAGACCTTCAGTTGCGTATCGAAATCATTATTAAACGCCACCAGTCCGGCGCTAAAAATCACGCTTAGCGTCCAGTTTTGTAGCAGCAGGGCAAATTCTGTCGTTGCCCGAACACCGCGCCAGGAGCGATAAAAATCGGTGATGCCGCCCAACATCTGGAACACCACCAGCGTAATCAGCGCCACCAACAGATGCATGTAGAAGAATGACCGCCCGCTCACTTCGCAAACCAGCCATAGCCCGGCAAACATGATGGTGATATCTGAAAAGCGTTGCACCATAGAGATTAACGATGCATTGGTTTTCGCTCGCTCGCGCTTTTTTAGATTTGTCATCGTTGTTCCTGTTATTAGCCCCTTACCCGCAATGGGGTAAGGGAAAAACAGACATTACTCGTTCAGCAACGTCAGCAGAGTGCGCGTTCGCGCTTCCATCAGCGGCACATCGCCGCGCGATTCCACATTCAGCCGCACCACCGGTTCAGTGTTGGAGGAGCGCAGATTGAAACGCCAGTCGGCAAAGGTCATGCTGATGCCGTCGGTGCGATCCACCGCCAGCGCCTCGCGGCTAAAGTGCTGTTCGACGCGGTTAATTGCCTCAGCGGGTTGCGCCAGCTTGCTGTTGATCTCCCCACTTGCCGGAAATGCCGTCATGCGGTCACGCACCAGTTCACCCAGTGTTTTCCCTTTCAGGCACACCAGTTCGGCTACCAACAGCCACGGGATCATGCCGCTGTCGCAATAAGCAAAATCACGGAAATAGTGATGGGCGCTCATTTCGCCACCGTAGATGGCGTCTTCCTTGCGCATACGTTCTTTAATAAAGGCGTGTCCGGTTTTCGACATCACCGGCGTACCGCCTGCAGCGGTCACCACATCGACAGTGTTCCAGGAGAGACGCGGATCGTGGATGATCTTCGCGCCAGGATTTTTTTCGAGGAACGCTTCTGCCAGCAGGCCGACGATGTAGTAGCCCTCGATAAACTGCCCTTTTTCGTCGAACAGGAAGCAGCGGTCGAAATCGCCATCAAAGGCAATACCCATGTCCGCACCGTGTTTGATAACCGCATTACGCGTATCGTCGCGGCATTCCGGCAGCAGCGGATTAGGAATACCGTTGGGGAAATTGCCGTCTGGCGTGTTGTGCACCTTGATTAATTCCACGGGGGCGTCGAGTGCTTTCAGACGGGCTTCGATAGCATCCACCACCGGCCCCGCAGCGCCGTTACCGGCGTTGATCACCAGCTTGAGCGGCGTGAGGTTTTTGTGGTTGATATAACCGAACAGGTGATCAACGTAAGCGTCACGCAGGTTGATTTGCTGATAGCGACCGCGTGTTGTTTCATCGACAGGCGGGAAGTCATTGGCTTCAGCCAGACGCTGGACGTCGCGCAGTCCGGTATCGCCGCTGATCGGGCGAGCCCCTTCGCGCACCAGTTTCATGCCGTTGTAATCCATCGGATTATGGCTGGCGGTGACTTCGATACCGCCATCTACGCCGAGATGGAACGTGGCAAAATAGATCTCTTCGGTGCCTGACATGCCGATATCCAGCACATCGACGCCCGCGTCCTGTAAACCTTTTGCCAGCGCCAGTTTTAAGGTTTCACTGGTGAGGCGGACATCACCACCTAATACAATGGTTTTCGGTTTAAGAAATTCGCCATAGGCGCGACCAATACGCCAGGCAATATCTTCATTCAGTTCTTCGCCTAATTTTCCGCGAATATCGTAGGCTTTAAAGCAGGTTAATTTTTTCATGTCGATACCCTTTTTCAGGCAATAGTTGGCCCTGACCGAAGCGGCCAATTTTGTTTTTGTCGTTATTTACATCGCGATTCGGCATTCATTGCCTGATACGACGCTACCGCGTCTTATCAGGCCTACAAAACCCGAACCACAGGTCGGATAAGGCGTTTACACGCGTCCGTAGCGATCCGAAAAACGCACCACATCATCCTCTTCGAGATAAGAGCCGGAGCGCACTTCAATTAAATCGAGCGGAATTTTCCCCGGATTTTCCAGGCAATGCGTCGCCCCCAGCGGAATATAAATGGACTCGTTTTCACCAAGCAGTTTGATATCACCGTCAATGGTGACTTTTGCCGTTCCCGCCACCACCACCCAGTGTTCTGCCCGGTGATGGTGCATCTGTACCGACAACCCCTCGCCCGGTTTCACGGTGATGCGTTTCACCTGGTAGCGGTCGCCTGCGTCGATAGAGTCATATTTGCCCCACGGGCGGTACACTTCGCGATGCACCCGATGCTCATGACGACCATCAGCTTTGATCTGCTCGACCACTTTTTTCACATCCTGCACCGCGTTCCGATCGGCAATCAACACCGCGTCTTTGGTCTGCACCACGACCAGATCTTTCACCCCAACGGTGGTCACCAGGCCAGATTCGGCATACACATAGCTGTTTTCGGTTTTGTGATTAATCACGTCGCCGTGGCAAACATTGCCCTCGGCGGTGTGTGCGCTGATCTCCCATAATGAGGACCAGGAACCGACATCGCTCCAGCCCGCATCCATCGGCACCACAACGGCATCTGCCGTGCGTTCCATGACCGCGTAATCCACCGACTCTTCCGGGCAGGCGAGAAACGCTTCTTCATCCACACGAATAAAATCGAGATCAGGATCGATGGCGCTCATCGCTTTTTCACAGGCGTCGAGAATATCCGGACGATATTTTTTCAGTTCTTCGAGATAACGTCCGGCGCGGAACAGGAACATGCCGCTGTTCCAGTAATAATCACCGTTTGCCACATAGCCCTGCGCGGTTTCCAGATTCGGTTTTTCGACAAACTGCGCCACTTCAAAGGCCACCATATCCTGCTCGCCGGGGGAAACGTCGCCGCGACGAATATAGCCATAACCGGTTTCAGGTAGATCCGGCACAATGCCGAAGGTCACCAGCTTGCCCGCTTCGGCATACGGCATGGCATTACGCACGGCGCTGCGAAAAGCGTCCTCATCGGCAATCACATGATCCGCCGCCAGCACCAGCATTAACGGGTCGCTCTCGGGGCTATGGCGTTTTGTCGCCAGTGCCGCCAGCGCAATGGCAGGTGCGGTGTTGCGCCCTACCGGTTCGAGAATAATGTTCTCGGTGAGTTTGTTTAGTTGACGCAATTGCTCCGCGACAATAAAACGATGTTGTTCATTGCAAATCACCACCGGGCTTTCGCACTCCACGCCGTTCAGGCGGCAGATGGTGGTTTGCAGCATGGTGAGATCACCTTTCAGGCATAAAAACTGCTTGGGGTAAAGTACGCGGGAAAGCGGCCATAAGCGGCTACCGGAGCCACCTGCCATCACCACAGGATAGAGTTTCGACTGCGCCATAATTATCCCCGAATATCATTTATAAATTGACGTAACACGTTCTCTTTATCGAGCGTGCGTTCGGCATATTCACGTGCCACCGTGTTGTGTCTGGGCAGCAGGAGCGCCTGGCGGATCCCCGCCACCAGCGCCTCTACCGATTCCGGTTCTACGCAAACCGCAATACCTGGAAAGGTGGCGCAAAGCTGCCCCAGTTCTGTGTGGGCTTCTGCGGTAATCACCGCGTTACCGCCTGCCGCCAGAATATTGGTCAGTTTCGACGGCAATACGGCATCTGCCGCGCCGCGTTTTTGCACTACCAGATGGCAATCGCCCATCTTCAGCAGCGCGGGCAAGGCTTTATACGATTGCAGCGGGAAAAATTGCATGTTGCGCAGTCCACGCTGCTGCGCCATTTTTTCCAGCCGCGCTTTGCCGCCGCCCTGCCCGACAATGGCAAAAATCAACGGTTCATCGCGCAGGCGATCGGCGGCTTCAATAACGTTTTCCAGCCCCTGCTTTTCGCCAATATTGCCGGAGTAAAGAATGATTTTTTTGTTATCCGGCAGACCAAGCTGGTTACGAAGGGCGTCGACATCGGCCTGTGCAACGTGCTGAAAACGGGCGATTTCCGACCAGTTGGGGAAGAAGATGACTTTTTCCGCCGCCACGCCTTTTTCGATGGCTTTATTCATCATCGAGCGTGAAATCGTGGAGACATTATCAACGTTGTGCAGCCCGCTACGTTCGAACGCTGTTGCCAGGCGGGCCACTTTGCCGCCGTTGCCTTTTCCGGCAAGACCCAGCCCCAGCATGGCGTCCACTTCGTAATCCTGAATATGCAGCACGGTACGCGCGCCAGAGAGTTTTGCCAGCAGGCGCATTCCCGGCGTGCAAAACAGCGTTGGCACCACGCCGATAATGCGATCCGGCCTCCAGCGGCGTTGCGCCATCAGCGGGAAGAAACTGCTGACGGCAAAACTGCCAAGATGCAAAAGGCGTTTCAGGGTACTGGGCTGTTCTGGCACATACAGCGGGCAGCGCCACACCGTGGCTGCGCCCTCTTCCCGTTTGTACCGCCAGGCGGAATAGTTCTCGCCCACCTGCCACTGCGGATAGTAAGGCGGCGCGGTAATGACCCGCACTTCATGACCTTGTGCTGCCAGCCATTCCACCATCTCGCCAGTGTATTTGCCGATACCGGTTAGCTCTGGCGAGTAGTTAATGCCGTAGACCAGAATTTTCATAAGCCAGGCACTCCGGCACGCTTCTCAGCGAGAAAATAGGCGCGGCTGTTCGCATGAACATCGTCACTGGCCAGCAGCGCGTCCGCCGTCAACCAGCGGTAATCTTCATGCTGTTCGTCCGGCAGCAACAGCTCTTCTTCCGCTACCCTGAAGCGAAAACCGAGCACCACATAGTGGGTGGTGAAATCTGTACCGGAGAAGTTATCGTCATAAAAATGCTGCCAGACGCCGTAAAACTGGCCTGCTTTCATCGGCAGTCGCAGCCCCAGTTCCGCCAGCGTCAGCCGCTCAAATGCGGCTTCCAGCGTTTCATCCTTCTGCACGCGCCCTCCCGGCACAAACCAGTAACCCTGCGCCGGGCGGTTGGTTCTTTTGCCAAGCAGGAACTCGCCGCGGCTGTTCTCGACAATAAAGTCGAGAGAGACAAGCGGGGTCGAGCGCACTACTGTGGCAAAGTCTTCCTGACGTAAAAACATCATTACCCCCGAAAACGCTCTTGATTCTCAAGAAACCACTGGTAGGTGCTGGCAAGCCCCGCCTCCAGTGAGATTTCGTGATACCAGCCAAGTTGATGCAGGCGTGTCACATCCAACAGTTTGCGCGGCGTGCCGTCCGGTTTGCTGGCGTCGAAAACTACCCGACCTTTGTAGCCCACCACTTTAGCGATAGTTTGCGCCAGCTCGCGGATGGTGCAGTCAACGCCGGTGCCAACGTTAATGTGCGACAGCATCGGCTGGGTGTTCTCCAACCAGACTTCGTGCGCCAGCTCCATCACATGAATGCTCGCCGCCGCCATATCATCGACATGCAGAAATTCGCGCATCGGTGTGCCGCTGCCCCACACCACCACGTCCGGCGCATTCTGTGCTGTCGCCTCGTGGAAGCGGCGCAGCAATGCAGGGATCACGTGCGAGTGACTCGGGTGGAAGTTGTCATGTGGCCCGTACAGGTTGGTCGGCATGACCGAGCGGTAATCGCGTCCATATTGGCGGTTGTATGATTCGCACAGTTTGATCCCGGCGATTTTGGCAATCGCGTAGGGCTCATTGGTCGGCTCCAGCGTCCCCTGTAACAACTCGCTTTCTGCCATCGGCTGTTTTGCCAGTTTTGGGTAGATGCAGGACGAACCGAGAAAGAGCAGTTTGTTCACGTCGTTCTGATGCGCGGCATGAATGATGTTGCTCTCAATCATCATGTTCTGGTAGATGAAATCCGCCGGATAAGTATTGTTGGCAACAATGCCGCCCACTTTCGCCGCCGCCAGATACACCTGGTCAATGCGCTCACTGGCAAAGAAATCATCCACCGCGCGGCTGTCCAGCAGGTTCAGTTCGTCGCGGGTACGCAATACCAGTTCCACATCGCCGCGCTGTTCGAGCTGGCGCTTGATGGCGGAACCGACCATCCCGCGATGGCCAGCGATAAAAATACGTTGTTTACTCATGCTTAAGACTCCAGCGCGATCGCCACGTCGTAGCCGTGAGATTTCAGCAGAGAGTGTTTTTTCGCTGCCTCAAGGTCGTTAGCCACCATTTCAGAGACCATCTCTTTGAGGGTGATTTCCGGTTTCCAGCCCAGTTTTTCGTGCGCTTTGGTCGGATCACCGAGCAGCGTTTCAACTTCAGCCGGACGGAAGTAACGTGGGTCAACGGCGATAATTACATCACCCGGTTTTACGCCTGGTGCGTCATGCCCGGTGACGGAAACCACTATGCCCTTCTCTTCAACGCCCGTGCCTTCAAAGCGCAGTTTGATACCCAGTTGTGCCGCCGCCATTTCCACAAACTGGCGCACGGAGTACTGAACGCCGGTAGCGATAACGAAATCTTCTGGCTGTTCCTGTTGCAGCATCATCCACTGCATTTTTACGTAATCTTTGGCATGCCCCCAGTCACGCAGGGAATCCATATTGCCGAGGTACAGGCAGGACTCCAGCCCCTGAGCGATGTTGGCGATTGCGCGGGTAATTTTGCGGGTGACGAAGGTTTCGCCACGGCGCGGCGATTCATGATTAAACAGAATGCCGTTGCAGGCGTACATGCCATAGGATTCGCGGTAGTTGACGGTTATCCAGTAGGCGTACAGTTTGGCGACCGCATACGGAGAGCGCGGGTAGAACGGCGTAGTCTCTTTCTGTGGAATTTCCTGCACCAGACCGTATAGTTCAGAGGTGGAAGCCTGATAGAAACGGGTTTTCTTTTCCAGACCGAGGAAGCGGATCGCCTCCAGCAGACGCAGCGTGCCCATCGCGTCAACGTCTGCGGTATATTCCGGTGATTCAAAAGAAACCGCAACGTGGCTCATCGCGCCCAGGTTGTACACTTCGTCCGGCTGTACTTCACGCAAAATGCGCGTCAGGTTGGAGGTATCACTCAGGTCGCCATAATGCAGATGGAATTTCGGGTTGCAGGTGTGTGGATCCTGATAAATATGATCCACGCGCTCGGTATTGAATGACGATGCGCGGCGCTTAATACCATGCACCTCGTAACCTTTCTCCAGCAGCAGTTCTGCCAGGTAAGAACCATCTTGTCCGGTTACGCCGGTGATGAGAGCGACTTTTGACATGTCTTATTCCTCTGTATTTTTTGAATTTATTCAGTTTCAACGCGTTTGCGTATCACCACTGCGGGGTTCCCCCGGCAAACCACATTTGCCGGAAGCGATTTAAAAACACTGCTTCGCGCACCTACGACGGTGCCGTCGGCAATAGTGACGCCGGGCGCGACAAAAACATCCGTCGCCAGCCAGCATTTCTCGCCAATCACAATTGGCAAGGCGTTAATAGTGAAATAGTCACTTGCATGATCATGACTGCCGGTACACAAATAACTTTTTTGTGAAATTACCGAATGAGCGCCAATGGTAATTTCGCCAAGGGTATATAAATTAACCTCATCACCGATCCACGCGTAATCACCTAAAGTTAATTTCCACGGATAAGTAATTTTTACTGACGGGCGAATAACTACGTTTTTTCCTATTTTTGCGCCGAATAAACGTAACAAAAATGCCCGCCAGCGATACAATACTTGCGGTGACCAGGCAAATAATGTTGCCTGTACCGTCCACCATAATTGCACTTTAATCGCGTTGCCGCCCCGGAACCCTTTCGGCACTGAAAACCCACTTAAATCCTGCATCGTTTTCCCTTATATTCAGCTTTTGTTATATAAGGCTTTCGTCTTTGAGGTAGTACGCTGGCGTAAATGCCAGGATAATTCAGCCCAGAAGCCAGGCACATGTAATATTTGTCGTTGTACTTTTTTGGCGTCTGCACACAATTCCATATTATTGGTGGTAGAAATTCCGCCCATGGAAAATTCAGACACCAGGCCATTGAGTTTTTTAAATGCATAACCGGCCTTATACATTTTGGCCGCCAGCGCGTAATCGGAAGAAACTTTATATTCCAGATCATAGCGCCATTTTTTCAGACCAGAAACCGGGAAAAATATCGCCTGATGACTGGCGGGCAGACTGTGATAAATATACCAGCCAGGTTTGGCGCTACGTTTAATTTTATGGCCATCGCCAAAATCCAGCAGCGCATCGCCAGTGACCATCACGTTATCTTGTTGTGTTTTTAACTTACGCACAAAATTCGCGGCATTCGGGTGAAAGATATCGCCCGAGTTAAGAAACAAAGCAAATTTGCCTTGCGCCATCGCAATGCCTTTGTTCATGGCGTCGTAGATGCCGTTATCTGGCTCACTGACAAAGCGTAAGTTATGAACACCATTGAGATTTTCCAGATACTCACGGCTGCCGTCGTTCGAACCGCCATCGACAACAATCCATTCGAAGCTGATATCCTCCGCCTGCGCCAGATGCGTCAGGGAGGCGTGTGTTTTAACTATCCCTTCGAGATTACGAAACGCGACGGTGATTATGCTAAGCAACATGTTCTTTCTTACCTCGTAATACCCGTCATACTTCAAGCTGCATGTGCGTTGGTTTTCCTCGCTCCCCCCAGTCACGTACTCGTGTAGGCTCCTGGGATTCGCTGTGTCACCAACTTCCTGCAACTCGAATTATTTAGGGTGTATATTTAACGCTTTTCGCAAAATAAACGGACAGACGATTAAAAATGCATATTCCGGGCTAAATATTGAACCGGTAAAAAACAGCGACACCGGAGTAAAAAGATATAATTGCACGCGAAAATTGCGGTTATCACCAAAAGCGTTGAGCATCATTTTTATCACTTTCCCCATGTACCACAGCGATAAAAACACCGCGAACCAGGAAAAATAAATAATCAGCAGATATAAACCATTGTCTATGGTTTTTCCGACATCCGCACCGTTAAATATTCCGAATGATGCGACATATTCATAAAGTGAGCCAAATCTGACCACACCGTCAATATGGGTCAAAGAATAACCGACCATCACCAGCGGACCAACAATACGATAATACGATGACGATCCTTCCGTACCTAAATCTCCCAGACGGGTGGAAATATAAGGAAACGCAATGACCACACCAACCAGGAATACAGCCAAAGAAATCAATGCCAGCGGTAATTTTTTCTTAATCGCCTCTTTATTCAGATACTGGAATGCCCACTCCAGCAAATAAAACAGGATAAAGGTCATAACCCCTGAAAACGATCCGGATAATATTATCCCTGCGAGAATCATAGCATCGGTTTTAGGGGTTTTGATACCAAACTGTTTGATACTGAGCCAAATTGAGATTAATGCCAGAGCGAAAAATGCTGGTTCGAAATAAAGTGCCGTGGTGCGCTTGCCACCGAATTTAATGAAATTCAGTACATAGCTGTTACTGTAAATCAGGTATTTCGAAATCGACTCCATAATACTGCTGCCGCCAGTAAGGATAATTTGCGCCATCTCCACCGCCGCCAGCACCACCACCAGCCCAACCACCAAATAAAAGAAGCGTAATATCTTGCGGTGGTTGTGTGGCGAAATGGTTTTAAAGCGAATGCTCCACACCATGCCAATAATGATCACGATATAGACAAACAGCATCGTCGAGGTAACGTATTTGCTGGCATCCAAAGACTGACCAAACAGGTAGTTAAACGCCGTGAGTCCCGCACCAATCCCTAACGCTATCATCAATTTTTTAACGCTGATGCGCTCTAAAAACAGCAACAACAAGACAGGCAAAAAGGTGACGATGGTGATGGGAAAACTTTCGCCAAGCTGGGCGATTTTGACGTTAACCAGCAGGTAAATCAGCGGCAACAGCAGGTAGCTACAGATCCTGATAGAACTTGACATACTCCTCCAGCATCTGTTGTCCACTGTAGGCGGTGCGACTGCGCTGGCTGAACCCGGTAAGTGTGGTGCCAAATATCGCCTGCGCGATTTCTGGTTTACTTAACTGCACCAGTTGCAGCACTTCTTCTTCGCTGACGGTTTTACCGCCAGACTTTTGCAGCACTTCCCACGCCGCGTCGCTGTGAGTGGCAATCACCGGCACACCGATGGATAACGCTTCACACAAAATCAGCGGGTAGTTATCGACGCGAGAGCTAAATACCAGCGCATCCATTTGATTAAGCGCACTCATCAGCTTACGTTTGTCGGTTTCAAAACCGTGATTGACCACGTTGCCTGCGCTAAACGGCGAGAACTTACCGAAGGTATGAAGTTCGATTTTATCGCCCAGCGCCATCATTTCGCGTACCAGTCGCTGGTTAGTTTTGCCGTCATAACGCAGGTCATGCGCCACCACAGCGATTTTCGGCTTGCCCTGGGTTTCGCGCACCGGTGGCAGTTCCGCCAGAATTGCCTCGGTTGCCACGTCAATCCCGTTATTGATAATCCGGCAACGTCCAGGCCCGTACAGACTATTGAAAGCGTCAGCCACATGCTGGCTGGGGGAAATAAACTGACAGCCCAGCGCCAGCATCTCACGGAACAACTGGCGTTTGCCTGTAACTCGCTGGTGCGCGCGATCAACCTTCACCGGCGGATAGTTATTTAGAGTCGAGCATTTCTGACAGCCCGTTTTCCAGCCTTCACAACCGTCGGTAAAGGCGCAGCGTCCGGTGACACTCCAGTGGTCGTGCAGCGTCCAGAGCAGAGTGACATCTGGCTTGTGGTTTTTCACTTTTTCGCAAAATCTCACCACGTTGTTGAGATTCAACCAGTAACTGTGCAGGACATGAAAATGCAGCACCACTGGCCCCTGCGTGCGGGTAATGGTGCGATATAACGCATTAAAATTGCCGAACACGTCGCGGTTAAACAGTGGAAACAGTGCGATATTCGCCATCGCCGTCAGGCGTGGGGTGTGTTTAATCACCTGCGGATAGTTTTGATGGCTGACACTCTCTTTGCCGCCCTTGCCGTAGCCGTAGACAAAATGTGACGCCAGCCCCTGTTGCAGTGCGCGCTGGTGGAGATCTAACGCCACGCCTGCCGCCCCGCCCTCCGCCAGCCGCACATTAAATTGCAAAATATTCATTTAATTACCTTCACTCGCGCTTTTTCTCCCACCACCAGCGCGTTGTCCGGGACAGCATCGAGCACCACGCTGCCCGCGCCGACAGTCACGTTGTGACCAATGGTGATATCGCCAAGAATAATGACATTGGCACCGAGTTCGACGCCGTTGCCAATTTGGGGGCACGCCATGTTGTCGGCTCCTCGATTGCCAATAGTGACACCGTGGCGAATGGTGAAATCATCCCCCGCCACCACGTTTTTATTGATCACCACCGCGTAGCCGTGATGGATGGTAAAACGACGTCCGATGGTCGCGGCAGCCTGGATTTCATAACCGAAAAAGCATTCAGTGATAATGCGATACAGCACCAGCAGCGGAACCGCCCACAGATTGTTGAGGACGTTCTTTTTGCGCCACACCGAGCAAAAATGGGCAACGCGATAGGCGAGAACCATGCAGCACGGGCGGAGACTCCAGCTATTGGCGCGCAGATCTTCCAGCATCCTTAGCGCCCCCGCAGCCCGTCCGCCAGACGTTTACCATTGCGCACTGACAACAGTGTCAGCAAAGTGCGCCAGGTCATGTGCTTATTGCGGATTTGATAGAGGGTAAACAGTTGATACTTTTTGCTGGCGCGGTCGAATTTGTCTTTGTGCTTGCGGTAAAAATGGAAGTATCCGGAGAATTTTTTCGGTGACGAGGTGATCTGCATTTCGCCGTGATTGATATGCAGGATCTGCGTCGCCTCTTCCACTTTCCACGGTTCGCCATACTCCACCACCATCCGCAGGAAGATGTCGTAATCCTGTGCCGCTTTCAGTTCGGTATCGAACAAGCACTCTTTGAAACGCCACGCCCAGGTAAAAACCTGGTTGCCGATGATGTTGCGCTTGTAGAACAGGCGGCGTGAATACGGCGATTTGGGATACAGCGGCAGGCTTGCCGGTTGGGAATAGACTTCGCCCTGGCAAACGTAGTCGTTAGCGTACAAAAAGGCGTGAGTGACCAGTTGCTGTTTATGGGCGAAGAAGACGCTCAGGCGGTTGGGTGTCCACTCGTCATCGTCATCGATCCCGGTGATGTATTCCCCTTGAGCCAGCATAATCGCCTGGTTGCGTACCGCGCAGGCTCCACTGTTAATATCGTTGTGAATGTAGGTGATGCGTGGGTCATTGAGGGCTGTGACGTATTGTTGCAACTGTTCCCAGGACGTAGAGCAATCATCAACGATGATCATCTCCCAGTTGCTGTAGTCCTGGCGCAGGACCGATTTGATCGCCCGAATCGCCAGTTGTTGGCGGTTCCAGGTCGGCATATAGATTGAGATCAGCGGATTGTCTTTCATAGTTTGTTCTCCCGGCTTATGAGCTGGTTTGCTTGCCGGATGCGGCGTGAACGCCTTATCCGGCCTACGGGGCGGTGCGAATGCAGGTATCGGGAAACCGACCTCGTTATTTTGCATCCGACTTATATTCATATTCGTAGTAGCCATAATCCTGATACGCACTGGCGCGGCGGAAGATGGAGTTCAGAATCACCCCTTTCACCGTAATCCCGTTTTGCTCAAAACGGCTGAGGCTGGTTTCCACTTCTTTCAAGGTGTTGACCGCATAACGCGCCACCATCAAGGTGGTTCCGACATGACGCCCGACAATTGCCGCATCGGTCACCGCCAGAATCGGCGGCGTATCAATCAACACCAGGTCGTAGTTTTTACTCGCCCAGCTCACCAGTTCGGCAAAGCGTTCGCTCATCAGAAGTTCAGACGGATTCGGCGGCACCTGACCGCGCGGGATCAGGTCAAAATTAGGAATCGAAGTGGGTTTGGCACTGGCCGCAATATCACCCTTGCCAATCAGTAGCTCCGACAGGCCATTGACGTTATTGGTGCCGAGTAACTCGTGGGTATAGCCTTTGCGCATATCGCAGTCGATCAACAACACCCGTTTATTGGTCTGACTGATCACCGCGGCAAGGTTGGCACAGACAAAGGTTTTACCAATTGACGGGCTAACCCCGGTCAGCATCAGCACATTATTTTGCGCCTGCATCATCGCGAAGTGCAGGCTGGTACGCAGACTGCGGACGGCTTCAATCGCCAGATCGGTTGGATTCCCCACCGCCAACAACTGGCTCTGTTTGTAGCGTTTAATACCTTTAATCGTTTTGACACTATCGCGTGCTTTCTGCCATTCCGACAGTGGAATGCAGGCGTAAACGCTGATGCCATGTTCTTCCAGCACCTGCGGGCTTTCAATACCGCGATTAAACAGTGAGCGCAGCAACACGCCAACAATGGAGAGCATCAGGCCGAGGATAATCGCACCAAGAATAATCAACCCTTTCTTCGGTTTCAGTACACCAGGCTGGGTGATTGCCGGGTCAACAATACGTACATCACCGACGGTACTGGCTTCAGTAATTTTCAGCTCCTGCTCTTTATTCAGCAGTTGCATATAGACCTGTTGACCAGATTCCACATCGCGGGTCAGGCGCACAATCTCTTGCTGAGTTTTCGGCATCGCCGTCACCCGGCCGTTAAGTTTGGCTTTTTCGTCTTCCAGTGCCTGACGTTTCTCCAGCAAGGTACGGTAGGCCGGGTGGACTTTGGTATACAGTTTGGAGATTTCCGCCTCTTTAAAGGTCAGTTCGTTAAGCTGTGCGTCGATGTTGACCATCGAATCGAGCACTGCTTTTGCTTCCAGCGGTAAATCGACGGAATCTTTATCCTGACGGAAGGCATTCAGTTTGTTTTCAGCGACATCAAGGCGGCTGCGCACTTCCGGCAACTGCTGTGCGAGGAAGGCGAGGCTTTTCGACGCTTCTGCCGACTTACGTTCAATATTTTGTTCCTGATAGTTACGGGCGATGCTGTTAAGAATGTCGCGGATCTGTTCGCGATCTTCACCGGTATAAGTCAGGCTAAGTACACCAGCGTCTTTGCCGTTCTCCGTTACCGTCAGGCTATTTTGCAGTTGATTAATCATCCCGAGCGTGGAGTATTTCGTAACCGTAAACGCACTGCCCGGACTGGCGTGAATGGCTTCGACCATCAGCGCGACGCCCTCTTTTTTCAGCATCTGGCCTGCTTGCCCACGGGCGCTAAAGCCACCATCACTGATCAGGGTGTAGTTTTTGTTGTCCAGAACGTTAAGCGTAAATACCTGATCTGCCATCTCTTTTGGACGGTTAAAGGTGGTCACTTTCACCGTCTCGTTCTGGCGTCCCATCAGACGATCCCAACCCGCACCGAAAATCGGGAACGTGTTTTTGCTCACCGCAATATCAAGGTCGAGATCGTCAACCGTTTTGCCGAGCACCAGACGCGATCGAATCAACTGGATCTCGGCGTCCGATGCTGGCGGTTTGTTGGCTAACGCCGAACCGATGTCCTGCACCAGCGAATTACCGCCACTTTGTTCGATTTGAACCAGTGCATCGGCGCTGTAAATCGGCGTGGCGAAGAAGGTGTAAATCACGGCACAGAGGGCGAATACGGCAGTGATGCCAAGCACCCACCAGCGCGCTTCAATGACGGTGCCGACCAGACGACCAATATCGATTTCATCACTGCCCGTTACCGGAGCGGCATGTTGTTTTACTTTTTCTGTCATTCTTATACCTGCTCTGCGTTCAATGCCTGCGCCCACTGGCGGGCAGACCGTTCAAGTAATGTGTACACCGCTGCAAACGTTTCCCGACTTTTGCGATAGGGGTCGGGGATTTCACATTCGTTATCCCAGTGACCAAACAGCATCACTTTGCCGCGCATCTCCGGCGCTATCTCGCATAAACGGGCGATATGGCGCTTTTCCATGGTCAAAATCAGGTCGTAGTTGCGACACAGGCGGCGGCTGATTTGCCGGGCGCAGTGACCTTCCAGAGACAGTTGATGTTCTGCGGCGACGCTGATGGCGGTAGGATCAGCGCCTTTACCTACCAACGCACCGAGCCCAGCGGACTCCACTTTCAGCTCAGGGTGATAACGTTGCAGTAAGCGCTCCGCCGTCGGGGAGCGGCAAATATTGCCGACGCAGACAACTAAGATGTTGTTAAACATGACGATTACCAGTTATGAATGTCGCTGGCTGTATCCGTCATGTAACGGACACCGCTAATAGTTGGCAGCAACTGATTGATCAGGCGGTTCCAGCGGGAAACCGGGGCGGTGGTGACATACACCACGTCGTAAGGCTGGAGGCGGAATTCCGTCGCCATCACCAGCGAAGTGGCATCGGACATATCCAACTGGTAGATGTTGGCAATCTTGCCGCCGCGCCCGCCCTCGCCTTTCAGCGGACGAATGACAAAGATGCCGCTGGCGTTAGAGGTGGTCATATCAATACCTTCGGCATTGCCCAGGGCTTCAGTCAGGGTCATGCCGCTAAAGTCCATTTTCAGGGTGCTCTGTTTCTTCACTTCGCCCATCACGAACACTTTCAGATCGTCATTACGCGGCACGTAAAGAATATCGCCCGGATAAAGCAGTCGGTTCTGGTTGAGATCGCCGTTTTGCATCAGCGCCTGCAAAGAAATACGTTCTTCGCGGCCATTGTGTGTCAGAACGACGTTGCGCCAGTCGGCGGTGTCGGTCAGGCCACCAGCGGCGTTAATGGCATCGAGAATGGTCAGCGGCACGTTGGTAATGGCCTGCTGACCGGATTTATTCACCTGGCCGGAGATATAGGCTTTTTGCGAACGGAAGGCGGCGATATTAACGTCCACCTGCGGGTCAGCGATGTATGTCGCTAAGCGGCGGGTAATATCACTGCGAATTTCAGCGAGAGTTTTGCCCACCACGTGAACCTTGCCAATATACGGATAGAACATGGTGCCGTCAGGCTGTACCCAGTTACCGGCATCGCTGGAGCTGCGGTACTGACCGGCAGGCGTGGTGAGTTCAGGGTGATCCCAGACAGTGACGTTAAGAACATCGCCGGATCCAACACGATACTGGTAATTAGCAATCTCACTTTCCAGCGTCATATTAGGGCGCGCCACGTTGGGGCGTGGGCGTAATTGATCAACCAGACGCGGGGTAAGCGGATAAACATTCACCATTTTGTCGAGATCGAAATCAGCGTCCTGCTGTTTGATGACGTCTTTACCCATCGTAGACATATTGCTGCCCGGAAGTACTGTGCAACCGCTTATCAAGGTTACTGACACCAATAATGGCATCAATTTCATTTTGGATTTCATCATTGTTTATTTATCACTTTGGCAGAGTCATTATCCTGTGCATTATTCGTCGCAATATCACTATGCACATTTACCTTGCAGTTAATTGAATAAAAATTTAACTGGCATCAGTCCTAAAAAAATTGATTTCATCCGCAGGCTATTGACAGAATAATTCAGACTCATCGTTCAGGCATCCAGACACGCTACCGCCCCTGGCTTTTTAGCTACCAATACACTGATTTGGTTCAAATTTTCTAACCATTTCACCATGCAACAGTCTATGTGAAAGCATTATTCCGGAAATTATTTCCCCGACTATAAGATAGCATTATGGTAATTAAATATTTGCTCTCCAATAATTCAGGAAGAAGTGTTACAGCTAAAGGAATAGCAGGCAAGGTAACAAATCGGTAATTGACTATTTTTAAGAATTATATGAAGGCTATTTTTTGTATCTTTTAGGAGTTTCTTTATGTTGACAATATTTAATATACCACCTCCATATGCGATATTTCTTAAATATATTTGCGATAAGAGAGTTATTTTCAACACAAAATAAAGGGGATTGATTACCGGATTCATTGTGAATAAAAATCTGATAAGTCATGCCTGAGCATTGCAATTTGGCGCATCATTATCCATGATCGAATTGTGACATTTGTCATACAACGAATAGGTATTGCACTTACTATGGAATGGATTGCCGATCCGTCTATCTGGGCCGGGTTAATCACGCTGATAGTGATCGAACTGGTCCTCGGTATTGATAACCTGGTCTTTATTGCCATCCTCGCAGAAAAACTACCGCCGAAGCAGCGCGACCGCGCACGAGTTACCGGACTACTGCTGGCAATGTTAATGCGCCTGTTACTGCTGGCGTCAATCTCCTGGCTGGTCACTCTGACCCAACCGCTGTTTAGCTTCCGCTCGTTTACCTTTAGCGCCCGCGACTTAATCATGCTGTTCGGTGGTTTCTTCCTGCTGTTCAAAGCTACGATGGAGCTGAACGAGCGGCTGGAAGGGAAAGACAGCAATAACCCCACACAACGCAAAGGAGCGAAGTTCTGGGGCGTGGTGACGCAGATAGTCGTGCTGGACGCCATCTTCTCTCTCGACTCGGTGATTACCGCCGTTGGGATGGTCGATCATTTACTGGTAATGATGGCCGCCGTCGTTATCGCTATCAGTCTGATGCTGATGGCCAGCAAGCCGTTAACTCAGTTCGTTAATAGCCACCCAACCATCGTTATACTGTGCTTAAGTTTCCTGTTGATGATTGGCTTTAGCCTGGTCGCGGAAGGTTTCGGATTCGCCATTCCGAAGGGGTATTTGTACGCTGCTATTGGTTTCTCAGTGATGATCGAGGCGCTCAACCAGTTAGCCATCTTTAACCGACGCCGTTTTCTTTCCGCCAATCAGACGCTGCGTCAGCGCACAACCGAAGCAGTGATGCGCCTGTTAAGCGGGCAAAAAGAAGATGCAGAACTGGATGCCGAAACCGCGTCAATGCTGGTGGATCATGATAATCAGCAAATCTTTAATCCGCAGGAGCGGCGGATGATCGAGCGGGTACTCAATCTGAATCAGCGTACCGTCAGCAGCATTATGACCTCACGTCACGATATTGAGCATATTGATCTCAACGCCCCGGAAGAAGAGATCCGCCGGTTACTGGAGCGAAATCAGCACACGCGTCTGGTCGTTACCGACGGTGACGACGCCGAAGATTTGCTCGGTGTTGTTCACGTTATCGACCTGCTGCAACAGTCGCTGCGCGGTGAACCGCTCAACCTGCGGGTGTTAATTCGCCAGCCGCTGGTCTTTCCGGAAACCTTGCCATTGTTACCTGCCCTCGAGCAGTTCCGTAACGCTCGCACGCACTTTGCTTTTGTGGTGGATGAGTTTGGCTCAGTGGAAGGGATTGTGACATTAAGTGACGTCACCGAAACCATCGCCGGGAACCTGCCGAACGAAGTGGAAGAGATCGACGCCCGTCATGATATTCAGAAAAACGCCGACGGCTCCTGGACGGCGAATGGCCATATGCCGCTGGAAGATCTGGTGCAATATGTGCCGCTGCCGCTGGACGAGAAGCGTGAATATCACACCATTGCCGGGCTGCTGATGGAATATTTGCAGCGCATTCCACAACCTGGCGAAGAAGTACAGGTAGGGGATTATTTGCTCAAAACGTTGCAGGTGGAGAGCCATCGCGTGCAGAAGGTGCAGATTATTCCGCTGCATAAGGAAGATAATTTGGAGTATGAGGTGTGAGGGCATGTAGGCCTGATAAGACGCGTAAAGCGTCGCATCAGGCGTTTCATTCAACCGGGAGAGTATGTGACATTGAAGGCTGTTCCGTTCACTTTATGTTCCTCGCTACTTTGGAACGCTCAAGCCGGTGAACGTGCCAGGGTGGCTCAATCGCCACCACCCTGGCAACCCGGGCTCCCGGCGGTAAATCGCCGCTGGCGCGGTCCCCTCATCTTATTCCTTTCGGCTATCGGGTACGGGCGCGAGGTAACATCCCTGTAAAACGCGCCCTCAGCCCACATCCATGTGGGCTGCCCCGGCCTACAGGAAACGATTCGGCGATTTACAGCCGGACCAACACCCTCGCTGAAATACCTTACTTTTACTGATGATTCATCTTTGCTGAAAGTAATCTACGTGATTGCCTGATGCGACGCTTTACGCGTCTTATCAGGCCTACAAATTATGTCATCTGGAAACTTACATCTTCTCCAGCAACTTCTTCACATCTTTACCATTGCGGGAGTCTTTATTGCGCTCAGCCCAGTCGTTCAGGCGACGTTTGGCTTCGTCCTGTAACTGTTTACGCAGCAACTGATCCACTTGCAGACTGTAATTGAGTTGCTGCCAGTTGCCATAAACCCGCAGCGGAACCGGTGTTTCTTTGAAGAATTCAACCAGCTTGCTTTCTCCGTTCCAGCCGCCAACGACACGAATATCAAACTGGGTGTCACAGGTTTGCTCTGCCAGATTCAACGTACCAGCCCCTGTCAGCGCCAGCACTGGCGATTCACCCTGCATGTCGTTTAACGTCACGACGCCATTATTTAGCGTCAAATCCGTCGTAAAACGGTCAAGCCGTGTCACATTATCGAAGTTTTCAGCAGCCTTCACATCACCGCCGTTACGTTCTACCGCCTGCTGGATCATCTGCTGGAAGTTCATCCCTTCCATGCGCGTGTCGGCCATTTCAACATGCGCCTTCCCTTGCCAATTATGGCGGAAATCTTCCGCATCAATGTCAGCACCGGAGAAATCACCGGCCAGCGACATTTTGCCGGTCAACGAAATCGGATAGTTAAACGCCTTCAGAATAGTGCCAATCTCAACGTTTTCCAACCGGGGTTGAAAGGATATCCGCGGATTTTTTACCGTCGAGTCCAGCGTGCCCGGCAGCGAAACTTGCCCACCGTTGAGTTTGCCTTGCAGTTGGATAATCTCCAACAAGCCCGACTTGTTGGTCATTTGCGTGGCGACATCGGTAAAATTCATTCCGCGCCAACGCACGTTATCAGCCTGCAACAATATATCGGCGGCAAAACCTTTTAACCCCTGGTAGGCTGGCTCATCAATACGCGAGGAAATAACGGGACGTGGTAACGTTGGTTGATTCTGCCCCTGCTGCGCAGCACCGATTTCACCGTTAACTGTTTCATTAAGCGGGATTAAGTTATCGAGATTAAGCTGCGGGAATTGCAGTCTTAACAACCATTCCGGCTTCTCTGTCAGCGTGACCTGCGCTTGCCCACTGAGCGTACTGTCGTTAGCGGTCAAATTGATTTGATGAAATGACAGACGTTTATGTGGCTCTTGCCACTGGGCCTGGAAACTCCCCTGCCCCTGAATACCTTGTTTTGGCAAGTCTGCGCCCTGCAACTGCCAGTTAATTTGTTCAATAGCTGCCGTTAAATCTTGCGGATAATCAGAGGCATCCACCGTGCCTTTGAGAGATAACGTGAGATCGCGCTGGTCGCGATTAACCCGCCCGGAGAACTCAAACGAGCCACGATGTTGGGGATCTTGCTCCATTTGCAGACGGATATTGCGAATCGTCACCTGCTCGTCATTTTCATGCTGGAATACCAGCACACTGTCAGCTACCTTCAGGCTGGAGATATCAAACGACCAGCCGCGATCTTCTGACAGCTCCGGCAACGTATTATCGCGCGGCGCAACGGGGGCATCTTCACTCCGCACCGCTTCTGTCTGCGGCGTCAGTTGAATGACTGCGCCTTTCAGCATCACCTGCTTAACGCTCAGTTGATGGCTCAGTAGCGGTAAAAGCGCCACATCAAGGCGCATATTATCGGCTCGTACCAGCGGCTGGCTGGCACCCTGGGCGGTAAGGGACATGCGCCCGGAGAGAATACTAAGTTGCGGCCAGACGTGCCAACGCAGTGGCCCGTCCAACTGCAATTGATAGCCGCTACGCGCAGCAACCTGCTTGACCATATAGTCGCGGAAATCATTCGGATTCACCAGCAACACTAGCGCAGATAACCCGGCCACCAGCACGACCAGGAGTATCATCAGCGTCGTCAGAAATCGTCTCATGGAATCCTCAATGGGCCTGAATTAGTCTTTATCGATTCGACTGGCGACCGCGCCCTGCTGGTTGCGATATTTCGCATCTTCACGGCGGTTGTATGGACGCGCTGCCGGGCCGGAAAGCGGCTCAAAGCTCAGCGCGCCAATTAACATCCCCGGGCGCAGCGCCAACGGCAGTTTACCGGAGTTGTAAAACTCCAGCACAATGCAGCCAGACCAGCCCGGATCGATACGGTGTGCGGTGACGTGCACCATCAGCCCTAAACGCGCCAGTGAAGAACGCCCGTCCAGCCAGCCCACCAAATCAGCAGGCAAGGTTACCGACTCCAGCGTCACCGCCAGCGCCAGCTCACCTGGATGAAGAAAAAACGCCTCGTTTTCATCGAGCACGATCTCATCGCTCATCACGCGATCAAGGGCCGCGCTCACTTCGTCTTTAGGACCGCTCAGATCGATAAACGCTGCCGTGTGGCCCCGGAAGGTACGAAATTTATTGCCCAGGCGCACATCCACCGTCGCGCCATTAATACGCTCCACCGGCGGACGTGGGTTGATCGACAAACGGCCTTCATCAAGCCAGGCTTCAATATCTCGGTCACACAGACGCATGGCATTTTCTCCTTTCGCGCATCACTCCCTTAACGCCTTTTACGTCAAGGGCATACCAGGTTATCACTGAACGGTACACAATTTACCAGGCTTATTCAAAGAACTGACTTATTTTCGCTTTCAATATATCGATCGCGATGCGGTTTTTACCGCCGCGCGGCACGATAATGTCGGCATATTGTTTGGAAGGTTCAATGAATTGCAGGAACATTGGGCGCACGGTTTTTTGATATTGCGCCATCACCGAATCCATCGAACGCCCGCGCTCGTTAACATCGCGCTTGATGCGGCGCATCAGGCAGATATCCAGCGGGGTATCAACAAAAATGGAGAAGTTGAGTTCGTCACGTAAACGCGCATCCGTCAGCAGCAAAATGCCTTCGAGAATGATGACTTTCTTCGGTTCAACCTTCACCGTTTCTTTCATACGCGTATGTTCAACATAGCTGTAAACCGGCAGGTCAATAGCCGAACCACGTTTCAGCGCTTGTAAATGCTCAAGCAGCAGACTGTGATCCATCGCACTCGGATGGTCGTAGTTGGTCTTAACGCGTTCTTCCATCGACAGATGGCTTTGATCTTTGTAGTAGCAGTCTTCCGGAATAACGCCGATGTGTTCATCACCCACTTGTTCACGTAATTCACGATAAAGGGTACTGGCAATGAGACTCTTGCCGGAAGCCGATGCGCCAGCGATACCGATAATGACGCACTGATGAGACTGATCAGTCATAAATTTAGCGACCTGATTAACCTGGATGTTAGGAAGGGGGTGCCGAAGCACCAAACGCGGCAATTATAGGGATTTCATCCGCCTGATACCAGTCGAATAGCGTTGCCGCACATTTAGAGTTAATTGTTGACGATCCATTCCCTGACGCAAATTTAATTGTTTACTTTTAACGCAATGTGAAAAATGTTATGTCCGGTTGTGCAAATTGCCGCCCATTACGTCACTTTATGAACAAACCGCATATAAAATGTAAAACTTTTGTACTAGCATAAACACAGATACTAATGCTGGCGACCTGGCCATATGGATAGAGCGGTAATGAGTAAACGATCACAACGTGTTTTAATTACCCTGCCTCATCCACTGCTTCACCTCGTCAGTTTAGGTTTAGTCTCGTTTATCTTTACCCTCTTTTCACTTGAACTTTCGCAGTTTGGTAGCCAGCTTGCGCCGCTGTGGTTTCCGACGTCCATTATGATGGTGGCGTTTTACCGCCATGCCGGGCGGATGTGGCCGGGAATCGCATTGGCCTGCTCGCTGGGAAATGTCGCCGCATCTGTACTGCTTTTTTCTACCAGTTCGCTCAATATGACCTGGACGACCATCAACATTATTGAGGCCGTCGTGGGCGCAATGCTGCTGCGTAAATTATTACCGTGGTATAACCCACTACAAAATCTGGCTGACTGGCTACGTCTGGCATTTGGCAGCGCTATCGTGCCACCTGTATTGGGCGGCGTGCTGGTTGTCTTGCTGGTTCCAGACGACGATCCACTTAAAGCATTTCTGATCTGGGTGCTTTCCGAATCAATCGGCGCACTGGCGCTAGTCCCGCTGGGATTGTTGTTTAAGCCACACTATCTATTGCGCCATCGCGACCCGCGGTTGCTGTTTGAGACGCTGTTAACGTTATCCATCACGCTGGCGTTAAGCTGGCTCTCGATGCGGTATCTGCCGTGGCCTTTTACTTTCATTATTGTGCTGCTGATGTGGAGCGCCGTGCGTTTGCCACGGATGGAAGCCTTTTTGATTTTTCTTGCCACGGTGATGATGGTGTCGCTGATGTTGGCAGCCGATCCGGCTTTACTCGCCACGCCGCGAACCTACCTGATGAGCCATATGCCGTGGCTGCCATTTTTGCTGATCCTGCTGCCCGCCAATATCATGACCATGGTGATGTATGCCTTTCGCGCTGAACGCAAGCATATTTCCGAAAGCGAAACCCGCTTTCGGAATGCGATGGAGTATTCCGCCATCGGCATGGCGTTAGTGGGTATCGAAGGGCAATGGCTGCAATCCAACAAATCGCTATGCCAGTTTCTTGGTTACAGCCAGGAAGAGCTGCGTGCCATTACCTTTCAACAACTTACCTGGCCGGAAGATCTCAATAAAGATCTGCAACACGTTGAGAAGTTGATCAGCGGTGAAATAAACACCTATTCAATGGAAAAACGCTACTACAACCGTAATGGCGACGTTGTCTGGGCGTTGCTTGCCGTCTCACTGGTACGCCACACCGATGGCACACCACTCTATTTTATTGCCCAGATTGAAGACATAAACGATCTCAAACGCACCGAACAGATCAACAAACGTCTGATGGAACGGATAACACTGGCTAACGAAGCCGGTGGCATTGGCATCTGGGAGTGGGAGCTGAAGCCTAACATCTTCAGTTGGGATAAGCGGATGTTCGAGCTGTATGAAATTCCGTCACATGTCAAACCGAACTGGCAGGTGTGGTACGACTGTGTGCTGCCAGAAGATCGCGGGCACGCCGAGAAAGTGATTCGCGATTCATTGCAGGCTCGTTTGCCTTTTAAACTGGAATTTCGCATTACCGTAAAAGATGGCATCCGCCATATTCGCGCCCTCGCCAATCGTGTGCTGAATAAAGAGGGCGAAGTCGAGCGCCTGCTCGGCATTAATATTGATATGACCGAAGTGAAACAGCTCAATGAGGCGCTGTTTCAGGAAAAAGAGCGCCTGCACATTACGCTGGATTCCATCGGTGAAGCCGTGGTCTGTATTGATATGGCGATGAAAATTACCTTTATGAATCCGGTTGCCGAGAAGATGAGCGGCTGGACGCAAGAAGAGGCGTTGGGTGTTCCGCTACTCACGGTGTTGCAAATTACATTTGGTGATAATGGTCCCTTAATGGAGAACATTTACAGTGCCGACACGTCGCGTTCCGCTATCGAACAAGATGTCGTTCTCCACTGCCGTAGCGGCGGCAGCTACGACGTCCATTACAGCATTACGCCGCTAAGTACCCTTGATGGCAGCAATATTGGTTCGGTGCTGGTAATTCAGGACGTCACCGAATCACGCAAAATGCTGCGCCAGCTTAGCTACAGCGCCTCCCATGATACCCTGACGCATCTCGCCAACCGTGCCAGTTTTGAGAAGCAGTTGCGGATACTTTTGCAGACGGTAAGCAGTACGCATCAACGACATGCTCTGGTGTTTATCGATCTTGATCGCTTTAAAGCCGTAAATGACAGCGCCGGGCACGCGGCAGGTGATGCCCTGCTGCGAGAACTGGCATCGCTGATGTTAAACCTGTTGCGCTCCAGTGACGTGCTGGCGCGGCTCGGCGGTGATGAATTTGGTCTTTTACTACCTGACTGTAATGTTGAAAGTGCCCGCTTTATCGCGACACGCATTATCAGCACGATTAATGACTACCACTTTATGTGGGAAGGCCGTGTGCATCGGGTTGGAGCCAGCGCAGGAATTACACTGATCGATGACAGCAATCATCAGGCGGCAGATGTGATGTCGCAGGCCGATATCGCCTGTTATGCTTCAAAAAATGCGGGCCGCGGCCAAGTGACGGTTTACGAACCACAGCAAGTTACCGCACATAGCGCACAGGCAGCGATGTCACTCGATGATCCGTGGATGATGATTAAAGAGAATCATCTGCTGCTGATCGCCCACGGCGTCGCTTCTCCGCGAATTCCGGAAACGCGTAATCTGTGGCTGATTTCGCTTAAGCTCTGGAGTCGTAACGGCGAGGTTATTAACGAACTGACATTTCGCCGTAGCTTCAGTGATCCGATGCTCAATCTCGCCCTTGATCGCCGGGTATTGCATGAATTTTTCCAACAGGCAGCAAACGCAGTTGCCAGTAAAGGCTTAAGCATCGCCCTTCCCCTTTCCGTTACCGGTTTAAGCAACACCACGCTGGTGGATGAACTGCTTGAACAACTGGAAAATAGCCCACTACAACCACGGTTATTACATCTGATTATTCCGGCAGAAACCATTTTCGACCACGCAGAAAATATGCACAAACTGCGGCTGGCGGGCTGCCGGATCGTGCTCAGTCAGGTGGGACGCGACCTGCAAATCTTCAACGCACTGAACGCGAATATGGCAGATTATCTGCTACTTGACGACGAGTTATGCGCCAGCGTACAAGGCAATTTGATGGATGAAATGCTGATTTCGATCATTCAGGGTCACGCCCGGCGGCTGGGATTGAAAACCATCGCCGGGCCAGTAACGCTGCCGCTGGTAATGGATACGCTTTCTGGCATCGGCGTCGATCTGATTTATGGCGAGGTGATTGCCGATGCCCAACCGCTGGATTTGCTGGTTAATAGCAGTTATTTCGCAATTAACTGAGTATTTTGCCGCCCCCATCGCCTGATGCGTCTACAATTCATCCATTTCGTCGGCCGCCTGGCGACCAGCATCATGCTTCATCTGGTTGCCAGCCTTCCGTATACCAGATATGCAACAGCGCATAAGAACGCCAGGGTTTCCAGCGTTCGGCATAACGGCGGATTTGTGCCGGTGTCATTCCCGGAAATCGCTGTTTAATTAAATAATCATCCGGTAGAAAAACATCTTTCGCTTGCCAGCCGCGCAAGGCGAAATAATTCGCCGTCCAGCGCCCGATTCCAGGAAAGGTTTGCAGCGTTTTCATCGCCTGCTCAACATCACCGGGCATTGTTATCGGTAAGGAGCCATCCAGTACCGCATTTGCCAGATGGATCAACGCCTCTGCACGTTTCAGCGGCATCCCCAACGCTTTTAGCGCCTGCGAGTCGGCTGCTGCCAGCCGTTGAGGCGTGGGAAAGCAGATATAATCCGGGAAATCATCCAGACGTTCGCCATAAAGCTGCACCACTTTGGCGGTCAATTTCGCCGCCATCGCCACGCTCACCAGTTGGCCTAAAATGGCGCGCACGCCCTGTTCAAAAGCATCAACACAGCCAGGTAAACGCAATCCCGGCCGCGCCGCGCCTAACTCACCTAACGCCCCATTAACGATCTGCGGATTACATTGCAGATCAAACAGGCGGCTTATTTTCGCCAGGCACTCGGTCGCCACCGATTCTAATCCCGAACTTAAGTTCACTTGCAACGTATTATTTTCGACATCAGGAACCACCGTTATCATGCCCCGATGTTCGCCCACTGCCAGACTGCGGGCATAATAATTGTCAGCGACCGTTTCCACACCGCTCACCGCACGAGTGGCAAGAAATCCCAACATCCACGACCAGTCATACGGCGGTTGCCAGTTCAGGGTATACATCGCATCTCCTTTTTTATCCGCTTTCAGCATAAACGTTATTCAGACGCAGCGCTTTGCTTTCATATTCCGGTTGTCGCGGCGACAACATTTCGCTAAAGTCACGCCCCTTCTTCACCGGCATGGGGATTATTTCGTGTTTATTGGTTTTGATTACGGTACAGCAAACTGTTCAGTAGCGGTGATGCGTGACGGTAAACCACAGTTGCTGAAAATGGAAAATGACAGCTCGCTGCTGCCTTCAATGCTTTGTGCACCAACGCGTGAAGCTGTAAGCGAATGGCTGTACCGCCATCATGATGTTCCGGCAAACGACGATGAAACGCAGGCGCTGCTGCGTCGGGCGATTCGTTACAACCGCGAAGAAGATATCGATGTTACGGCGAAAAGCGTGCAGTTCGGTCTTTCCTCACTGGCGCAGTACATTGATGATCCGGAAGAAGTGTGGTTTGTGAAATCACCGAAATCGTTCCTCGGAGCCAGCGGTTTAAAACCGCAGCAGGTGGCGCTGTTTGAAGATCTGGTCTGCGCAATGATGTTACACATTCGCCAACAGGCACAAGCGCAGTTACCTGAAGCGATTACCCAAGCGGTGATTGGCCGTCCGATTAACTTCCAGGGGCTGGGTGGCGATGAAGCTAACGCCCAGGCGCAGGGGATCCTCGAACGTGCGGCGAAGCGTGCCGGGTTCAAGGATGTGGTATTCCAGTACGAACCGGTGGCGGCCGGGCTGGATTACGAAGCGACCTTGCAGGAAGAAAAACGTGTACTGGTGGTGGATATCGGTGGCGGTACGACTGACTGTTCATTGTTGCTTATGGGCCCCCAGTGGCGTTCGCGCCTGGATCGTGAAGCCAGTCTGCTTGGTCACAGTGGCTGCCGTATTGGCGGTAACGATCTGGATATCGCACTGGCGTTTAAACACCTGATGCCACTGCTGGGCATGGGTGGCGATACAGAAAAAGGTATCGCCCTGCCGATTCTGCCGTGGTGGAATGCGGTCGCCATCAACGACGTACCTGCGCAAAGCGATTTCTACAGTAGCGCCAATGGTCGTCTGCTTAATGATTTAGTACGAGATGCCCGCGAACCGGAAAAAGTTGCCCTGTTGCAGAAAGTCTGGCGGCAACGTTTAAGTTATCGCCTGGTACGCTGCGCAGAAGAGAGCAAAATTGCGCTTTCCAGTGAAGTTGAAACTCGCGCGTCGCTGCCATTTATCCGCGACGAACTGGCTACGCTGATTAGCCAGCAAGGGTTGGAGAGCGCCCTCAACCAGCCGTTGGCGCGGATTCTGGAACAGGTGCAACTGGCGCTGGATAACGCCCAGGAAAAACCGGACGTCATCTATCTGACTGGTGGTAGCGCCCGCTCGCCGCTGATTAAAAAGGCACTGGCGGAACAGTTGCCGGGGATTCCGATTGCTGGCGGCGATGACTTTGGCTCCGTCACCGCCGGACTGGCACGCTGGGCGGAAGTGGTATTTCGTTAAATGAAGGATGGCTCAGCAACGGCTTAAATCTGCCTGCACCTGAGCCAGTTTCTCCGCCGCCTGACGTAACGGTTCCAGCAACGGCATAGTCCGTGCAGAAGCATGAAGACGGAAACGCTGCAACTCTGTCGCGCCGACAGTCAACGCCGATTCCAGTCGATGTCGTTTGGCGGCAATTTTCGCCATTACCGCCTGCCTGTCTGCTGGCGTTACCGCTTCATTCGGCCTGAACACAAATCGGCGTTCGCAGCTCGCTTTCCAGTCAATGACAGCCTGGGTCAGATGGTCGCCAAACCCTTTCACTTGCTTAACGCCGCGTCGGGTAACATCCGCCGCCGTTTCAATACCAAAGGAACGTAACGCCGCTTTACGAGCCGTGCCAACGCCTGGAATCGACGCGGTATCAATAAAAAATCCTTCGAGGAATTTGTGCTTCTGGCGTTCCCGTGCTGTGTCATGGAGTGCTGCCAACGCTTGCGTTTCTTCTTCCGGCAGACCGAGAAGCTCGCTCTTCATTTTTTCGAGCATCGTCCGTTTAGCGATAAAACCCTCCAGCCCACCTGCCTGCTGGATCTGGTTAACTAAATGGTCATAGTCCATTTTTGCGCTATTAAACGCCTCACGGCGTCGTTGGACTTCTGCTTTGTACGCTTTGCTTGCCAGACTGCCAATAATCCAGATAGCCGCCAGCACGGGAACCAAAATGATATAGCGCGGTTCCGCCTGAAGACCGCAAAGTAACAGCGATAACGCTGACAACGCGATCTCAATCAGAATGATGTATTTACTCCTTAGTACCCCAACAGGAAGCAGCCTGCCAGTAAGTTGGAAATGTCCCGGTAATGGTAACTGTAATGCTGGCGGTGGCACTGACGCCATTACCATCGCCCAGACTTTCGCCAGCACAAAATTTCCGCCGGTGGTAATGACCTCTTCACCGGGATCAATAAAATAGATAACGCCTTGATTATCGAGCGCACACCACGGGCAGTCAGTTAAATGATCCGGGTAAATATGCATTGCTGAAACGGTACATTTCTTTAACTGTTGGCGTAGAGAATCAAGTGCCGCTACCCATGTTTTTGCCGTCGGACGCGCGGTTGCCACGCCACTTTCGGTGAACGCCTGCTGAAACAGCGCTTCAATATGGGTTGGTAGAATCGATAACGGAATAGATCGTGGCGGCGGTTTTAATCCTCGTTGCTGACTGTCCGACGCGTAGGCATAACGGAAATGGGCAATATCCGTCTCCAGCGCATTACCCGCTTCAGGTATAAGCGGCACACCGGAATAAGGATGACGCCCACCAAATAAGACGTGAAAAATCAGCAACGCAAGGCCAAAATTATCGTGATTCACTGTGCGTTCAAAGCCAACAAATGACGGCAAGCTTTGCAGTTCTGGCGGCGTAAAATGCGACACGCCGACTTCGCATAAATGCAGCGTGCCATTGGCGTTAATCTGAAAGGAATCACTGTCGATCAATACAACTTTGCTATCGCGGCCTACCATAAAGCTATTCTGGTTTACGTCACCCACGACATGCCCGTGCTCGTGAATCGTAGCAAAAGATGAAGCTATATTACGCGCAACATAGAGTAGAAAATCCCACGCACAATGAGGGTAACTCTGGCGACGATGTGCCGGGCTATAGATCATATGAATCGGTTCTTTACCTGAAACCTTTGGCATCATAAAACCGATGGTTTTTCCGCCGCGCCCGGCGTGAAGCGTTGCCTGCGGCCAGGCGACATAATTCAGCAACTGCGCATCAACTGTCGCCGCCATAAAGGCAAGTTTGTCCTGTTTTAAGGCGGGTGGCGGCGTGTGATAAATCTTGGCGACGCTATCGACAAACTCCTCAATATCATAAACCGCACCTTCGCCACCTTTGCCCAGTTCACGGTCTGGCGTAACGCACTCGCCAGTAGCGGTATACAAGGTTGATTTCATGGTAACCAAATAGCCAGCGCCAGCGTTTTATCATCGTCCGTGCGTTCATTTACTGCCTCACTGAACAAAAATTGCTTCAATAAATCTGGCAGTAAATCGTATTGTTCAGGCGTAGCTGATTTGAGTCCATTGAAAAATGGCGCAAAGAAAGGCCCATGGGGCACGTTATCCAGCATATTTAATGCCAGCCGTTGAATGCCATCCGTAAATGTTGCCACTTTTACCGCCCGTTCAGTGCAGGTGTAAGTTTCCAGTCTGGAAACGGCATCTTCATCGGTAACGAAGTGCGTCATATTGGCATATTCACCCACCATCGGCATGAGCGGCAGTTGCAGGCCGTGACCAAAATCCACCACCACGCCACCATCGCCAATCTGCATAATCAAGGTGCCGTTAGCCGATGAAATCAATCCCAGAAACGTGCAGGCAAAATCGCGAACCGCTAATTCTTTGGCTTCAGCCTCGGCAAAAAGTCGCTGACGAATAGACAGCACAATATCCGTGGCGAGGACGTCATTAAGCCCCAATTCCCCGCCCTGCACTTTCTGCAACATATAAGCCATCGCTTCATTGACAGCAAGCATCGCGCCTTCACCACCCAGCGACACGCTACCTGCGCCATCAGCAAGAAACACCACCAGTAATGGCTGCTGGTCTTTTAGCCAGACAACCTGCATCTGGCAGGCATCCTGGCAAGGCAAGCCTGAGCTGATGTGCGACGTTCCGACGGCAGATGCATAAACCAGGCGCCAGCTCACACTGACGTCCAACCTTTCGGTGCTTCCAGTACAACTTCCGTTCCCGGCGTGGAACGGGAAACCGAACGTAGCGAACTGGATAACCAACTAAACAATTCGCGGAATTGTAATCCTTGCAGTGTCAAAGGCTGGCGGACGCTGATTTGTGCCAGGGTCTTCATATCAGCCCCCTGAACACCAATGGTGAAAAAGGCAAACTTCTTAGCGTCTTCCCCCTGAAACACTTTGTGGGCGGCAGTCTGCCACTCATCGGTTGGCGCGCCATCGGTGATCAGGAAAATCCACGGACGATAATAGGAGATACCATTGGCACGATACTCCCGCTTACGTTCCTCAACCATATTCAAGGCTTTGGTAATGGCTGCGCCCATGGGTGTATCGCCCTGAGCAAACAGGATGGGCGGGAAAAAGTTAGCGGCGCTGGTAAATGGTTGTTCCACATACACCGGGCCAAAAGTCACAATACCCAGTTCGACTCTTTTTAATGCCAGCGGATCGGCAAGCAGTTCATCGCGAAAGGTAACCAATCCGGCGTTAAGTTCATTAATGGGTTTGCCGTTCATCGAACCAGAAACATCCAGCAGCAAAATGCAGGGGCAACGTGGTTCCGGATTACTGGCAAAATCGCTGGTGGCAAAGGTGATTTGTTCGCTCATAAGAGATCCTTTCTTAGAGAATTATTAAGGTTCGGTATCATACCGACTGCAATAATGAATTAAGAGCAGGTGAAACAACTTTCAGAATTCAGTCCAACTGCGTAGATAATTTTGCTATTCGCCTCGCAAGAACGAGGTCTTATAGATTGACAGTAAGGGGGGAGTGACATACTTTCAGGAGTGAGGGTTGAGCGGGGTTTCCCCCGCCTTGGTAGTCTTAGTAAGCCGGTAAGCTAATGACTAAGAGCACCACGATGATGATCCATTTCATCATGACCCTTTCCTTCTTTAAGGCCCCTTCTTCGGGAGGGGCTTTCCCGTTTCAGCATCCCGCTGAAATCGTCGGCTTACCTCCTTATCGCCATGCACGTAGTCTATCGCTAACCTGCAGATAAAATAGTTTCACATGTTATTACTGGATGCGCGCTCGCAAAGTGCACAACCATTCAGACGATTCGCGAAACTGTTTCATAATTCCTCCATTTTTCTCCCTGATTAGCTGGCTACACTAGTATCATTCCGCGAAACGTTTCAGGAAGAGAAACTCTTAACGATGAAAGGCAGTTATAAATCCCGTTGGGTAATCGTAATCGTGGTGGTTATCGCCGCCATCGCCGCATTCTGGTTCTGGCAAGGCCGCAATGAATCCCAGAGCGCAGCGCCAGGTGCGACGAAGCAAGCGCAGCAGCCGCCAGCCGGTGGCCGTCGTGGTATGCGCTCCGGACCGCTGGCTCCCGTGCAGGCAGCAACTGCCGTTGAACAGGCAGTTCCGCGTTATCTCACCGGGCTTGGCACCATTACCGCTGCAAACACCGTCACAGTGCGCAGTCGCGTTGACGGCCAGTTGATGGCGTTGCATTTTCAGGAAGGTCAGCAGGTAAAAGCGGGGGATTTACTGGCTGAGATTGATCCCAGCCAGTTCAAAGTTGCACTGGCCCAGGCACAAGGACAACTGGCAAAAGATAAAGCCACACTTGCCAATGCCCGCCGTGATTTGGCGCGTTATCAACAACTGGCAAAAACCAACCTCGTTTCCCGTCAGGAACTGGATGCCCAACAGGCACTGGTCAGTGAAACCGAAGGCACCATTAAGGCGGATGAAGCCAGCGTTGCCAGCGCACAACTGCAACTCGACTGGAGTCGCATTACCGCACCAGTCGATGGTCGGGTTGGCCTGAAACAGGTTGATGTCGGTAACCAAATCTCCAGCGGCGATACCACTGGCATTGTGGTGATCACCCAGACACATCCTATCGATCTGGTATTTACTCTACCGGAAAGCGATATCGCCACCGTTGTGCAGGCACAAAAATCCGGAAAACCGCTGGTTGTTGAAGCCTGGGATCGCACCAACTCGAAGAAATTAAGTGAAGGTACGCTGTTAAGTCTCGATAACCAAATCGACGCCACCACTGGCACCATCAAAGTAAAAGCACGCTTTAATAATCAGGATGATGCGCTGTTCCCCAACCAGTTTGTTAACGCCCGCATGTTAGTGGACACTGAACAAAACGCCGTGGTGATCCCAACCGCTGCACTGCAAATGGGTAACGAAGGCCACTTTGTCTGGGTGCTGAATAGCGAAAACAAAGTCAGCAAGCATCTGGTGACACCGGGCATTCAGGACAGCCAGAAAGTGGTGATCCGCGCAGGTATTTCCGCAGGCGATCGGGTAGTGACGGACGGCATTGACCGCCTGACCGAAGGGGCGAAAGTGGAAGTGGTTGAAGCGCAAGGCACAAGCACACCAGAAGAGAAAGCCACCAGCCGCGAATATGCGAAAAAAGGAGCGCGCTCCTGATGCAGGTGTTACCTCCGAGCAGCACAGGCGGCCCGTCGCGCCTGTTTATTATGCGTCCTGTCGCCACCACGCTGCTGATGGTAGCGATCTTACTCGCCGGGATTATTGGCTACCGCACCCTGCCCGTTTCGGCGTTGCCGGAAGTGGATTATCCGACGATTCAGGTGGTTACGCTTTACCCCGGTGCCAGCCCGGATGTGATGACCTCTGCCGTTACCGCGCCACTTGAACGCCAGTTCGGGCAAATGTCCGGACTGAAACAGATGTCGTCGCAAAGTTCCGGCGGCGCGTCGGTCATCACTTTACAGTTCCAGCTAACATTACCGCTGGACGTTGCCGAGCAGGAAGTGCAGGCCGCAATTAACGCCGCCACTAACCTGTTACCAGGCGATCTGCCTAACCCACCGGTTTACAGCAAAGTGAATCCGGCAGATCCGCCGATCATGACGCTTGCCGTTACCTCAACCGCCATGCCGATGACGCAGGTGGAAGATATGGTAGAAACCCGCGTGGCGCAGAAAATCTCGCAGATTTCCGGCGTCGGGCTGGTAACGCTTTCCGGCGGTCAGCGTCCGGCCGTTCGCGTCAAACTTAACGCTCAGGCGATTGCCGCCCTCGGCCTGACCAGCGAAACTGTACGCACAGCTATTACCGGCGCGAACGTTAACTCGGCTAAAGGTAGCCTCGACGGCCCCTCCCGCGCAGTCACGCTTTCCGCAAACGATCAAATGCAGTCTGCGGAAGAGTACCGTCAGTTAATTATCGCGTACCAGAACGGCGCGCCGATTCGTCTTGGCGATGTCGCTACCGTAGAACAAGGGGCGGAAAACACCTGGCTTGGTGCGTGGGCGAATAAAGAACAAGCCATCGTCATGAATGTTCAGCGCCAGCCTGGCGCTAACATTATCTCCACCGCTGACAGCATTCGTCAGATGCTGCCGCAGCTCACTGAGAGTCTGCCGAAATCGGTAAAAGTGACGGTGCTTTCTGACCGCACCACCAATATCCGCGCATCGGTCGACGATACCCAGTTTGAGCTGATGATGGCTATCGCGCTGGTGGTGATGATTATCTACCTGTTTCTACGAAATATTCCGGCAACCATCATTCCTGGCGTCGCGGTGCCGCTGTCGTTAATCGGCACCTTCGCGGTCATGGTATTTCTCGATTTCTCGATCAATAACCTGACCCTGATGGCGTTAACCATCGCCACCGGGTTTGTGGTCGATGATGCCATCGTGGTGATCGAAAACATTTCGCGCTATATCGAAAAAGGTGAAAAACCGCTGGCAGCGGCGCTCAAGGGTGCAGGCGAAATCGGCTTTACCATTATCTCGCTGACCTTCTCGCTGATTGCAGTGCTGATCCCATTGCTGTTTATGGGCGATATCGTCGGGCGACTGTTCCGCGAATTTGCCATTACTCTGGCAGTAGCGATTTTGATCTCAGCCGTCGTGTCGCTGACCCTGACGCCGATGATGTGCGCGCGGATGCTTAGCCAGGAGTCGCTGCGTAAACAGAACCGCTTCTCCCGCGCCTCGGAAAAAATGTTCGAGCGGATAATCGCCGCCTATGGTCGCGGACTTACGAAAGTGCTGAATCATCCGTGGCTGACCTTAAGCGTGGCGCTCAGTACGCTGCTGCTTAGCGTGCTGCTGTGGGTATTTATTCCAAAAGGCTTCTTCCCGGTGCAAGACAACGGCATTATTCAGGGCACCTTGCAGGCACCGCAATCCAGCTCCTTTGCCAATATGGCCCAGCGGCAACGCCAGGTCGCGGAGGTGATTTTGCAGGACCCGGCAGTGCAAAGCCTGACCTCATTTGTGGGCGTTGATGGCACTAACCCGTCGCTGAACAGTGCGCGTTTGCAGATCAATCTGAAACCGCTGGATGAGCGTGATGATCGGGTACAAAAAGTTATCGCCCGTTTGCAAACGGCGGTAGATAAAGTGCCGGGCGTCGATCTCTTCCTGCAGCCAACGCAGGATCTGACCATCGATACTCAGGTCAGCCGCACGCAGTACCAGTTTACATTGCAGGCCACGTCTCTGGATGCGCTCAGTACCTGGGTGCCGCAGCTAATAGAAAAACTCCAGCAACTGCCGCAGCTTTCTGATGTCTCCAGCGACTGGCAGGACAAAGGACTGGTGGCGTATGTTAACGTTGATCGCGACAGCGCCAGCCGTCTGGGGATCAGCATGGCGGATGTTGATAACGCCCTGTACAACGCCTTTGGTCAGCGGCTAATTTCGACGATTTATACTCAGGCCAACCAGTATCGCGTGGTGCTGGAGCACAACACTGAAAACACACCAGGGCTGGCGGCGCTGGATACCATTCGCCTGACCAGCAGCGACGGCGGCGTAGTGCCACTCAGCTCGATAGCTAAAATTGAGCAGCGTTTTGCGCCGCTCTCCATCAACCATCTGGATCAGTTCCCGGTAACGACCATCTCCTTTAACGTGCCGGATAACTATTCACTGGGCGATGCGGTGCAGGCGATTATGGATACCGAGAAGACGCTAAATCTGCCAGTGGATATCACCACGCAATTCCAGGGTAGTACCCTCGCCTTCCAGTCGGCATTGGGTAGCACTGTCTGGCTGATTGTCGCGGCAGTGGTGGCGATGTATATCGTGCTCGGTATTCTGTACGAAAGCTTTATTCACCCGATCACTATTCTCTCGACGTTGCCAACGGCAGGTGTCGGCGCATTGCTGGCGTTGCTGATTGCCGGTAGTGAGCTGGATGTGATCGCCATTATCGGCATTATTTTGCTGATCGGTATTGTGAAGAAAAACGCCATCATGATGATCGACTTCGCGCTGGCCGCTGAGCGCGAGCAAGGCATGTCGCCGCGAGATGCCATCTACCAGGCCTGCCTGCTGCGTTTTCGTCCGATCCTGATGACCACGCTGGCAGCGCTGCTCGGTGCATTGCCGCTGATGTTGAGTACCGGAGTCGGCGCGGAACTGCGTCGTCCGTTAGGTATCGGCATGGTCGGCGGTCTGGTTGTCAGTCAGGTGCTGACGCTGTTCACCACGCCGGTGATTTATCTGCTGTTCGACCGCCTGGCATTGTGGACCAAAAGCCGCTTTGCCCGCCATGAAGAGGAGGCGTAAGTGAAGTTTTTTGCCCTCTTCATTTACCGCCCGGTGGCGACGATTTTACTGTCGGTTGCCATTACCCTTTGCGGCATACTGGGCTTCCGTATGCTGCCGGTCGCCCCGCTGCCGCAGGTCGATTTTCCGGTAATTATGGTCAGCGCCTCGCTGCCCGGTGCATCGCCAGAGACGATGGCGTCTTCCGTTGCCACACCGCTGGAACGCTCGCTTGGACGCATTGCCGGGGTCAGTGAAATGACCTCCAGCAGTTCGCTCGGCAGCACGCGTATCATTTTGCAGTTTGATTTTGACCGGGATATCAACGGCGCGGCGCGCGATGTACAGGCGGCGATCAACGCCGCCCAAAGTCTGCTGCCCAGTGGGATGCCAAGCCGTCCGACTTATCGCAAAGCGAACCCGTCGGATGCACCAATTATGATCCTGACGCTGACGTCCGATACTTATTCGCAGGGGGAACTGTACGATTTTGCCTCGACGCAACTGGCTCCGACAATTGCACAAATCGACGGCGTCGGTGATGTCGATGTCGGCGGCAGCTCGCTGCCTGCGGTGCGCGTCGGGCTGAATCCACAGGCGCTGTTTAATCAGGGCGTGTCGCTGGACGATGTGCGCACCGCCATCAGCAATGCCAACGTGCGTAAACCGCAGGGGGCGCTGGAAGATGACACTCACCGCTGGCAGATCCAGACCAACGATGAGCTGAAAACTGCCGCCGAATACCAGCCGTTGATTATTCATTACAACAACGGCGGCGCGGTTCGTCTGGGTGATGTGGCAACGGTAACCGACTCAGTACAGGATGTGCGCAACGCCGGGATGACCAACGCCAAACCGGCTATTTTGTTGATGATCCGCAAACTGCCGGAAGCCAATATCATCCAGACGGTAGACAGCATCCGGGCGAAATTACCGGAGTTACAGGAGACAATCCCGGCGGCGATTGATCTGCAAATAGCTCAGGATCGCTCCCCCACCATTCGCGCCTCGCTGGAAGAAGTCGAGCAGACGCTGATTATTTCGGTGGCGCTGGTGATTTTAGTGGTCTTTTTGTTCCTGCGTTCAGGTCGGGCGACGATCATTCCTGCGGTTGCAGTGCCGGTTTCGCTGATTGGCACCTTTGCAGCGATGTATCTTTGCGGTTTCAGTCTCAATAACCTGTCGCTGATGGCACTCACCATCGCTACTGGCTTTGTAGTCGATGACGCCATTGTGGTGCTGGAAAACATTGCCCGTCATCTGGAAGCGGGAATGAAACCGCTACAGGCCGCACTGCAAGGCACCCGCGAAGTCGGTTTTACAGTTCTGTCGATGAGCCTGTCACTGGTAGCTGTGTTCCTGCCGCTGTTGTTGATGGGCGGCTTGCCGGGGCGCTTGTTACGCGAGTTTGCCGTGACGCTTTCGGTGGCGATAGGTATTTCACTGCTGGTTTCCCTGACGCTGACGCCGATGATGTGCGGCTGGATGCTGAAAGCCAGCAAGCCGCGTGAGCAAACACGGTTACGCGGTTTTGGCCGGATGCTGGTTGCACTGCAACAAGGCTACGGCAAGTCGCTGAAATGGGTTCTCAATCACACCCGTCTGGTAGGCTTAGTGCTGCTTGGCACCATTGCGCTGAATATCTGGCTGTATATCTCGATCCCGAAAACTTTCTTCCCGGAGCAGGACACCGGCGTACTGATGGGCGGGATACAGGCCGATCAGAGCATTTCGTTTCAGGCGATGCGCGGTAAGTTGCAGGACTTCATGAAAATTATCCGTGATGACCCGGCGGTGGATAATGTCACTGGCTTTACCGGTGGCTCGCGAGTTAACAGCGGAATGATGTTTATCACGCTGAAACCGCGCGATGAACGCAGCGAAACCGCCCAGCAAATTATCGACCGTCTGCGCGTGAAGCTGGCGAAAGAGCCAGGGGCGAATCTGTTCCTGATGGCGGTACAGGATATTCGCGTTGGCGGACGTCAGTCGAACGCCAGCTACCAGTACACGTTATTGTCTGACGATCTGGCAGCACTGCGCGAATGGGAGCCGAAAATCCGCAAAAAACTGGCGACGTTGCCGGAACTGGCGGACGTTAACTCTGACCAGCAAGACAACGGCGCGGAGATGAACCTAGTTTACGACCGCGACACGATGGCGCGATTGGGAATCGACGTGCAGGCCGCTAACAGCCTGCTGAATAACGCCTTCGGTCAGCGGCAAATCTCGACCATTTACCAGCCAATGAACCAGTATAAAGTGGTGATGGAAGTTGATCCGCGCTATACCCAGGACATCAGCGCGCTGGAAAAAATGTTCGTCATTAATAACGAAGGCAAAGCGATCCCGCTGTCATATTTCGCTAAATGGCAACCGGCGAATGCGCCGCTGTCAGTGAATCATCAGGGACTGTCCGCAGCCTCAACCATCTCGTTCAACCTGCCGACCGGGAAATCACTCTCGGACGCCAGTGCGGCAATCGACCGCGCAATGACGCAGCTTGGCGTACCTTCCACGGTGCGCGGCAGTTTTGCCGGAACGGCGCAGGTGTTCCAGGAGACGATGAATTCGCAGGTGATCCTGATTATCGCGGCCATCGCCACGGTGTATATCGTGCTGGGGATGTTGTACGAGAGTTACGTGCATCCGCTGACCATTCTCTCCACCCTGCCCTCGGCGGGCGTTGGAGCGCTACTGGCGCTGGAGCTGTTTAATGCTCCGTTCAGCCTGGTCGCCCTGATAGGGATTATGCTATTAATCGGCATCGTGAAGAAAAACGCCATCATGATGGTCGATTTTGCGCTTGAAGCCCAACGCCACGCTAATCTGACGCCGCAGGAGGCCATTTTCCAGGCCTGCCTGCTGCGTTTTCGCCCGATAATGATGACGACCCTGGCGGCGCTGTTTGGCGCGCTGCCGCTGGTATTGTCGGGCGGCGATGGCTCGGAACTGCGGCAACCATTGGGGATCACCATTGTCGGCGGCCTGGTGATGAGTCAGCTCCTGACGCTGTATACCACGCCGGTGGTGTATCTCTTTTTCGACCGTCTGCGACTGCGTTTTTCGCGAAAATCTAAAGAAACGGTAACCGAGTAAATGACAGATCTTCCCGACAGCACCCGCTGGCAATTGTGGATTGTGGCTTTCGGCTTCTTTATGCAGTCGCTGGACACCACCATCGTTAACACTGCCCTTCCCTCAATGGCGCAAAGCCTGGGGGAAAGCCCGCTGCATATGCACATGGTCATTGTCTCTTATGTGCTGACCGTGGCGGTGATGCTGCCTGCCAGCGGCTGGCTGGCGGACAAAGTCGGCGTGCGCAATATTTTCTTTACCGCTATTGTCCTGTTTACCCTTGGTTCACTGTTTTGCGCGCTTTCCGGCACCCTTAATGAACTGTTGCTGGCGCGCGCATTGCAGGGCGTGGGCGGTGCGATGATGGTGCCGGTTGGCAGGTTGACGGTGATGAAAATTGTTCCGCGCGAGCAATATATGGCGGCGATGACCTTTGTGACGCTGCCTGGCCAGGTTGGCCCACTGCTTGGCCCGGCGCTGGGCGGACTGCTGGTGGAGTACGCGTCATGGCACTGGATCTTTTTGATCAACATTCCGGTTGGAATTATCGGCGCGATCGCCACACTAATGTTAATGCCGAACTACACCATGCAGACGCGGCGCTTTGATCTCTCCGGCTTTCTGTTGCTGGCGGTTGGCATGGCGGTATTAACGCTGGCGCTGGATGGCAGTAAAGGTACGGGCTTATCGCCGCTGGCGATTGCTGGCCTGGTTGCTGTTGGCGTGGTGGCGCTTATGCTTTATCTCATACATGCCAGAAATAACGCCCGCGCCCTGTTCAGCCTGAAACTGTTCTGCACCCGTACCTTTTCGTTGGGCCTGGCGGGGAGCTTCGCCGGACGTATCGGCAGCGGTATGTTGCCCTTTATGACGCCGGTTTTCTTGCAGATTGGTCTCGGCTTCTCACCCTTTCATGCCGGATTGATGATGATCCCAATGGTGCTCGGCAGCATGGGGATGAAGCGGATAGTCGTGCAGGTAGTGAACCGCTTTGGTTATCGTCGGGTACTGGTGGCGACTACGCTGGGCCTGTCGCTGGTCACACTGCTGTTTATGGCCACCGCGCTGCTTGGCTGGTACTACGTTTTACCATTCGTTCTGTTTTTACAAGGGATGGTCAACTCAACGCGTTTTTCCTCCATGAACACGCTGACACTGAAAGATCTGCCGGACAAACTGGCAAGCAGTGGCAACAGCCTGCTGTCGATGATTATGCAATTGTCGATGAGTATCGGCGTGACCATCGCCGGGCTGTTGCTTGGGCTTTTTGGTTCGCAGCATGTCAGCGTCGACAGCGGTGCCACACAAACCGTCTTTATGTACACCTGGCTAAGCATGGCGTTTCTTATCGCCCTTCCGGCGTTCATCTTTGCCAGAGTTCCGAACGATACACATCAAAATGTGGCTATTTCGCGGCGCAAAAGGAGCACTGAATGAAGTTCTGGCGGCCCGGCATTACCGGCAAACTGTTTCTGGCGATCTTCGCCACCTGCATCGTCTTGCTGATCACGATGCACTGGGCGGTGCGTATCAGTTTTGAGCGCGGCTTTATCGATTACATTAAGCATGGCAATGAGCAACGGCTGCAAATGCTTGGCGACGCACTTGGCGAGCAGTACGCCCAGCATGGCAACTGGCGCTTCCTGCGTAACAACGATCGTTTTGTGTTTCAGATCCTGCGTTCACTTGAACATGATAGCAACGACGATAAGCCCGGCCCCGGTATGCCGCCGCACGGCTGGCGCACCCAGTTCTGGGTGGTCGATCAAAATAACAAAGTGCTGGTTGGCCCTCGCTCACCTATTCCACCGGACGGCACACGGCGGCCTATTCTGGTCAATGGTCTGGAAGTCGGCGCGGTGATCGCCTCCCCTGTCGAGCGGCTGACCCGCAATACCGATATCAATTTTGATAAGCAACAACGGCAAACCAGTTGGCTGATTGTGGCTTTATCTACTTTACTGGCAGCGCTGGCGACGTTCCCACTGGCACGCGGCTTGCTGGCACCGGTAAAACGGTTAGTTGACGGCACGCACAAACTGGCAGCAGGTGATTTCACCACTCGCGTGACGCCCACCAGCGAAGACGAACTGGGCAAACTGGCACAGGACTTCAACCAGCTCGCCAGTACGCTGGAGAAAAACCAGCAGATGCGCCGCGATTTTATGGCCGACATTTCTCACGAACTGCGCACGCCTTTAGCGGTACTGCGCGGCGAACTGGAAGCCATCCAGGATGGTGTACGTAAATTCACGCCAGAGACAGTGGCTTCTTTACAGGCGGAGGTCGGAACGTTGACTAAACTGGTCGACGATCTCCATCAGTTGTCGATGTCTGATGAAGGCGCTCTCGCCTACCAGAAAGCAACGGTGGATCTCGTTCCACTACTTGAAGTCGCGGGCGGCGCATTTCGCGAACGTTTCGCCAGTCGTGGGTTGACTCTGCAATTCTCCTTGCCGGACAGCATTACCGTATTTGGCGATCGCGATCGTTTAATGCAGTTGTTTAATAACTTACTGGAAAACAGCCTGCGCTACACCGACAGTGGCGGTGGCCTGCATATTTCCGCCGAACAGCACGACAAAATGGTGCATCTGACCTTTGCCGACAGCGCACCGGGAGTCAGCGACGATCAGTTACAAAAATTGTTTGAGCGTTTTTATCGCACGGAAGGTTCCCGCAACCGTGCCAGCGGCGGCTCCGGGCTGGGGTTGGCAATTTGCCTGAACATTGTTGAAGCACATAATGGTCGCATTGTTGCCGCCCATTCGCCTTTTGGCGGGGTTAGCATTACAGTAGAGTTACCGCTGGAACGGGATTTACAGAGAGAAGTATGACCGAGTTACCTATCGACGAAAACACGCCGCGTATTTTGATCGTGGAAGATGAACCCAAACTGGGGCAGTTGCTCATTGATTATCTGCGTGCCGCAAGCTATGCGCCGACGTTGATTAGCCACGGCGATCAGGTACTGCCGTATGTGCGCCAGACGCCACCGGATCTGATCCTGTTAGATCTGATGCTACCAGGCACCGATGGTCTGACACTGTGTCGGGAGATTCGTCGTTTTTCTGATATTCCCATTGTTATGGTGACAGCGAAAATCGAAGAGATCGACCGCCTGCTGGGGCTGGAAATCGGTGCTGATGATTACATCTGTAAACCGTATAGCCCGCGGGAAGTGGTAGCGCGCGTCAAAACTATATTGCGTCGTTGCAAACCGCAGCGTGAGTTGCAACAGCAAGATGCAGAAAGCCCGTTAATTATCGACGAAGGTCGTTTTCAGGCTTCGTGGCGCGGCAAAATGCTTGATCTGACCCCTGCGGAATTTCGCCTGCTGAAAACACTCTCCCATGAACCGGGAAAAGTGTTCTCCCGCGAGCAGTTACTCAATCATCTTTATGACGACTACCGCGTAGTGACCGACCGTACCATCGATAGCCACATTAAAAACCTGCGCCGCAAGCTGGAAGCACTGGACGAAGAGCAGTCATTTATCCGCGCCGTTTACGGTGTCGGTTATCGCTGGGAAGCCGACGCCTGCCGCATTGTTTAACGTATCTTTGCCCTCGCGAGGGCTGAATTCCTTGTTTATTAATCCGTCATGCACCTCTCTGAAAGGAGCTGTCTCTTGATCAGGAGATCTGATCAAGAGACAGCTCCTTTAGGGGGGTATTCCCCTGATTGGCAACCTTATGAATATCACCCATACTTAAATCGTTACATACTGTTTTCAATACGCAATTTCAATCAAGGAGTCATTATGGCTGGTTGGTTTGAACTCAATAAGAGCAGTGATAATCAGTTCCGGTTTGTGTTAAAAGCGGGTAACGGTGAGACTATTCTCACCAGCGAACTGTATACCTCAAAAGCCGCTGCGGAAAAGGGCATTGCCTCTGTGCAAAGCAACAGCCCGCAGGATGAACGCTATGAGAAAAAAACAGCGAGCAACGGCAAATTTTATTTCAATCTGAAAGCCGCTAATCATCAGATAATCGGCTCCAGTCAAATGTACGCCACCGCTCAATCACGCGAAATCGGAATTGCCTCAGTAAAAAACAATGGCGTAAGCCAGACTGTGAAAGATAAGACTTAATTGTTATGCCGGGCGCGGATAACGCGCCCGGCTTTATTTCTAATAAACACTTACTTATTGATGCTAAGGATCAATCCGCGCCATTAAAATAATGGGAGGATAAGTTTCATATCAGGTGAAAGAATTTTTGTTCTTCTTTTTGAACGCCACGTTATTTATTTCCTGCAAGTGCCGAAGAAATTATCGTTATCCGTATCCTTACCAAAACCAGGACGCGACCAGACATTTGCACTGGAGCCAACCCCACCGATTGCGCTACAATGCCCGCCCTTAAAGTGGGGACACTCCCCTAACCGCTTCATCAGGTGAAGCGGATCTGACCTGTCATCAGAACGAGAGAATTATGTTTAAACCGGAACTCCTTTCCCCGGCGGGAACGCTGAAAAATATGCGTTACGCTTTCGCTTATGGCGCAGATGCTGTTTATGCGGGGCAACCGCGTTACTCCCTGCGTGTGCGCAACAACGAATTTAACCACGAAAATCTCCAGCTCGGCATCAATGAAGCCCACGCGCTGGGGAAAAAGTTTTATGTCGTGGTCAACATTGCGCCACACAATGCCAAGCTAAAAACCTTTATCCGTGATCTGAAACCGGTGGTGGAAATGGGGCCGGACGCACTGATTATGTCCGATCCGGGGCTGATTATGCTGGTGCGTGAACACTTCCCTGAAATGCCGATCCACCTTTCCGTGCAGGCCAACGCCGTAAACTGGGCGACGGTGAAATTCTGGCAGCAAATGGGGTTGACCCGCGTGATCCTCTCCCGCGAGCTGTCGCTGGAAGAGATTGAAGAGATCCGCAATCAGGTTCCGGATATGGAGCTTGAAATCTTCGTTCACGGCGCGCTGTGCATGGCCTACTCCGGCCGCTGCCTGCTCTCTGGCTACATCAACAAACGCGATCCAAACCAGGGCACCTGCACCAACGCCTGCCGTTGGGAGTACAACGTGCAGGAAGGGAAAGAAGATGACGTTGGCAACATCGTACACAAATACGAGCCGATTCCGGTGCAAAACGTCGAGCCGACGCTGGGTATCGGTGCGCCAACCGACAAAGTGTTTATGATCGAAGAAGCCCAGCGCCCGGGCGAGTATATGACCGCGTTTGAAGATGAGCACGGCACTTACATCATGAACTCGAAAGATCTGCGCGCCATCGCCCACGTTGAACGCCTGACCAAAATGGGCGTGCATTCGCTGAAAATCGAAGGCCGCACTAAATCTTTCTACTATTGTGCACGTACCGCGCAGGTTTATCGTAAAGCTATCGATGACGCCGCTGCGGGCAAACCGTTCGACACCAGCCTGCTGGAAACACTGGAAGGCCTGGCGCATCGTGGTTACACCGAAGGTTTCCTGCGTCGTCATACTCACGACGATTACCAGAACTACGAATACGGTTATTCCGTTTCTGACCGCCAGCAGTTTGTTGGAGAGTTTACCGGTGAGCGTAAAGGCTCTCTGGCAGCCGTAGCGGTGAAAAATAAATTCTCCGTTGGCGACAGCCTGGAACTGATGACGCCACAGGGCAATATCAACTTTACCCTTGAGCACATGGAAAACGCCAAAGGTGAAGCGATGCCGGTCGCACCTGGCGATGGCTATACCGTGTGGCTCCCGGTTCCGCAGGATCTCGAGCTGAATTACGCACTGCTGATGCGTAATTTCTCCGGGGAAACCACGCGTAACCCGCACGGTAAGTGATTCATTTCGATTATTTTTCCCGGATAGAAAATTCTTAGAAACCGATCACATACGGCTGCATTTATTAAGGTTATTATCTGTTTCGCTGAAAAACATAACCCATAAAATGCTAGCTGTACCAGGAACCACCTCCTTAGCCTGTGTAATCTCCCTTACACGGGCTTATTTTTTACGCGTAATACAATGAAATAAAAGGATTTATTTCTGGTCACGTCCACACATTGACCACATCGACAAAAAAGCCCCTCGACTGAGGGGCTTCCTGTTTGTAATTACATCCACATAATTTGCTGCCCTGACGGCAACGGGTGCGGTCTTACGGCGTGGACTTCTCCCGGCTTCACGATGTATCGCTGTACCGACTCATAAGTGATGAACGTGGCGCTGCAATTCACGTTCTGACACTGGTGATAACGCTCTTTTGTCGTGTCAGTGATATAGCGGCTTGTACGCGCATGTGCGGCATGCTGGCATAAAGGACAATGAAACATCGCGAGCACCTCTTCCGGTTTTGTTGATGGTGCCATTTTAGTTAATTTATCCTTATAAAACAAACAGATAAAACAAAAACATCACTCATCATCTTCTGTTTCGTACTCCACATCAGAAAGCCTGACCTCAAGTTCTAAGGACGTCGTGAAGCCGCTATTATTCAGAAAATGTGTCACCTTAGTGATTGTCCAGTCCTGCTCGTCTATGACGCGCTTAAAGCCTGACACTTTAACCGGTGTTTCCGTGTAAATATCTGCCCGACCGGTAGCCAGGCTGATGGAGAACTCCGCCACACCCCGTTGCAGTTTATCCCACTTCGCCTGAGCGGCGCGCATGGCCTGCGCTTTCGTGGCATATACCGTAGTCAGGGCAAAAACGTTGTCAGCCTCACCGGCCATGTATTCACCTTCGCGCGCTTCCGGTACTTTAGGCGCTTTCTTCTGCCTGACCGGTTTCGCTTTCGGGTGCTCCAGTGCGCGCAGGTGTTTCTCTTTCTTTTTGCGTTTCAGTTTTACCTTCTGCTTTTGCGGTTTCGGGTCTTTGGTGTGTAACCACTTTGCTGTTACGCCGGTATAGGCTCCACGGTCAGCAATCGCAAAATGATGACGGTCGCCGTCGCTGCGGGTGATGGTAATCTGCGGGATTTTTTTACCGCTTGCCGTCACCCCCTGCCCCGCTTTGAGAAACAACAGTTTTCCCATTTTTACCGACACCTCACCGCCGTTGCGCTCTGCAAGACGGGTCAGGAATTTCGCATCAGACTCCTGCGACTGGTCGATGTGCGGAATTTTAATTCCGGCCAGTGACGGAGCGACACTGGCTTCCAGCTTGTTACGGGAGGCTATCGCCTCAACAATCGCACCGAGCGTGGTGTCATGCCATGAGCCTTCCCGGCGGGAATTGAGCGTCCCGCGAAAATCTGCACTCCGGGCGCGGATGGTGACCACATCCGGTGCGCCCCGGTGTTCAACCTCATCAACGGTAAATTTCCCTTTGCATACCAGGGCAAAACCTTTCCAGCCGATATACACCGTCAGGACAGCGCCACGAACCGGCAGCCCGACCTGCCCGTCGGCATCGTTCAGTTCAATATCAAGCTGGTCAGCCTCAAAGCCCCGGTTATCCGTCAGGGTCATGCTCATCAGACGGTCGCTGATATTGCCGGTAATATCCCTGCTGTCGAGCATCAGCATGTAATCCGGCGTCAGCGTACTGCCTGCATCAAATGTCAGCGCATCCAGCATTATCCCGCCCCCGTCATACCCGTGAATTTAGTCGCCATACTGCCAGCCTTACCGATGAGCGATTCCGCCTGTTTACCGATATCGCCATAAAGCGTGGCCAGTGATTCATCAACGCGGGTGAGCGACAGCGTAAAATCAATTTTTCGGGGTGTGCCGTCTGCAAAGAAAATACTCCCTGTTTCACTCACCTTACTGATGACATACATGCCGTAAATCATGCCGGTGCCATCCAGCAACGGCCACGCCCGGCCTTCCTCTGCCATCAGCCTGAGCGTGGTCATCGTCAGCTTGCCGCCGGTCAGTTCGGGATAAAGCACACCGGCCAGCGTGATGTTTTCCTCACCCACACCGAGAAACTGAAAGGCATCCCGTTTGCCGATACGGGAATTTGACGGCCAGCGATAATCTGATTCACGCTGCATGGTCTGGTGTGGCAGCGTCTGGCGCATAAAAACAAACATACCTAACGCGAGCATCATTTTTCGTCACCTCCTTAACCGTCATGCATCATGCTGGCACGGGCGCGCGCACGTTTATCCCGCTCGTATTTTTCGAGCGCATCCTGTAACTGGCGGTCAAGCTGTGTCCCCGGCGCAGTACCACCCGTCAGGCTGATGTGATATTCGTTTTTACTCTGGTCTACATAAGAGCGGCCAGCCGGTGCCGTGACCGGCTGATAAGCCTGATAGCCTGCATAAGAGCTGGTCGCCGGAATATAACCACCGCTGCCATACGTGGCGGCTTGAGTTCTGGCGGCGGTCTGGTCAAGTGTGTCTGACTCTTTGTTGATAACACCGAGTTTTTCCAGTACCCAGTCAATACCACTGCGCAGTTTGTTGAACGCATTAAGCGGCAGCATCAGCGCGTCAGCCAGTGCCTGCCCGAACATGACCCCCGTGTCACGGCAACTGTTCAGGGTGTCCTGAGTGGCTTTGACCGGGGCAATCAGGTTTTTAAACCACTGCCACGCGGCCTGTAACTTTTCACCCAGCCAGTCAAACACCGGCTTAAGTGGCGTGAACAGTTCCCCCACCGGCGCAAATGCCACTTTCAGCCCTTCAACCACACCGCCAAAGAATGCGCTGACAGGCTCCCAGTATTTACGAATAAGCAACGCCCCGGCGACAATGGCGGCCACCACGGCCACAACCGGCCAGCTAATCGCCCCGATGGCCGTCATAACAGCACTGCCAACCGTCGTGAAGATTGCCCCCATTGCGCCTGCTGCCGCGATGATGGCATTGATGCCAGTGATAACCGGCCAGGCTACAAGACCAATTGCACCGATGATGCCAGTAAGCGCCAGCGCGCCACCGGCAATGAGGCCGATGGTTGACGCCAGTGATTTGTTTTTCTGGATCCAGCCGTCGAGTTTTAGCACATACTTTGTGGCTGTCTGCATGAGATTACGCAGTGCGCCTTCCTGCTGGTCAAACAGGTCAGTCCCCACCGCCTCATAAGCGGACTGAAACTCCTTAAAGTCACCGCCGAGGTTGTCCTGCATGATATTTACCAGCTCTGCGGTCTTTCCGTCTGAGGCTTTAAACGCAGCGGTCAGTTTGTCCAGCTTTCCGGTTGAGGCGGCAGTCATCAGCACGGCGGCGGCTGAACTGGCCTCCTCCCCGAAAATGGTTTTCATGTATTCAGCCTGCTGGGCAGTACCGAGCCGGTTTTTCTCAAAACTGGCCTGCATTTCTTTCAGAATGGTAAATACTGGTCGGGTATTCCCCTTGCTGTCTGAGGTTTTCACACCAAGCTCTTTGAGTGCATCCCATGCTTTTCCCGTTGGTGCCTGCAGGCGACTTAACACGGCACGGCTTCCCGTCCCCGCCATTGAACCGGTAATTTTTGCATCATGCAGTGCCCCGACCATTGCGGCGGTTTCTTCAATGCTGACACCGGCATTTTTTGCCACAGGTGCGGCATAGGTCAGCGCATCGCTCATACCGTCAAAATCGGCGGCGGTTTTGTTCATCGTCATGGAGAGAACATCCCCGATATGAGCGACCTTATCGTTTGAAAGCTGAAAGGCGGATTTCATCCCCATCAGCAGGGCGGCGTTTTCTTCCATCGTGCGACGGTTCGCCAGCGCCATATTCAGCGTGACCGGCGTTGCCGCCTGAATAGCCGCAGCATCTCCACCCGCTTTCGCAATGATAATCTGCGCACCGGCTGCATCATCCGCCGAGGCGGCGGTATTGTCGCCGAGCTGGCGCGCCTGTTTGCGGAGCGCGGCCATTTCGGCGGAGTCTTTTGCCACTCCGAGCACGGCCTGCAATTCTGAGTTTTTCTGCGCAAACTCATAGCCGGGCATCAGCAGCTTAACTCCGGCCATCGTTCCCGCCGCCGCAATCCCCACACCAGCAGCGCCCACTGAGGCCATGTTTCCGGCCAGTTCCTTTCCGGCCTGATAACGCTGTTTTACTGCATTAAGTTTTGCCTGTTGTGCACTGACACGCGCCAGCGCGTCACGCTGCCGGTTAAGCTGTGCGGTGGTTTCACTGATACGGTTTTTCAGCCCTCGTTCATCATGCGCCAGATTACGGGTATTAATACCCGCCTGACTCAATTCCTGACGCTGGCGCTGTACCGACAATCTCAGGCTGTTATATTTCGCCTGTAACTCAGACGCATTTTTACGCGCGGCTTCCATTGCCTTTGCCTGTGCATTTGTCGGTCGTTCAGTATTTTTAAACTGGACAGCCAGAGCTGCGGCTTCCTGTCTGGCTTTTTTCAGTTCCTGACCAGTCACGGCGAGCTGTGCGCTGGTCTTGCGAAATCCCTCAATACGGGATGCGTGACCGTTCAGCTCGCGCAGTGATTTTTGTGTTTCCCGGATATCCCCCGACAGCGACTTGCTCGCTGTGCGGATGGATTTAAACGGGCGGGATGCCTGGTCAACAGCCCTGAGCAATACCTGTAATTTTACATTGTTACTCATTCGTGTTTCCGCTTCGCCGGAGCGCCTTTTCGCGCCATGTGATGAGTTCGGTCAGGCTCATGGGATACAGTTCTGATGGCGGCCAGTGAAATATCACTGCCACATCCGCCATCAGGTCATCGACCGACAGATTTTTCGGAAACGTCACTGCACCGAGTTCGGCGACAAAAAACCGACCACCTTACCGGCCAGCGCCACAAGGTCAGGCAGTTCCAGCGCGGCGACTTCCTGCTCGGTCAGCATCGGTGCCGTCATGCGCGGCAGCACCTTAATCAGTGCATCGACTTCGGAGTTTGCAACCGCAGCCAGACTGACACCGCGCAGCGTCCCGGCATTGGGTTTCATCAGCGTGACCTGTTCGATAACCTGCTCACCACGTTTGACCGGATTTTCCAGGGTAATGACATTTTCTTTGTTCATGGTTTTCTCACTTCTGAATCAGGGTTAACCGGTCAGCCTGGCTGACCGTATGAAAATCACAGGCCGATATTACGGCGGTGTTGCTCCAGCCTGTCGACGCCGTTCACCTTCTCAATCATGTTGATGGTGTCGATTTCGACCAGCTCCTTACCGTCCATCGTCAACTTGAAATAAGTACAAATCACCGGGAGTTTCGATTCGGTATCCTCTCCCTGTTTACCCTCTCCGGTGTCGACTTCTTTCTGACGCCCACGCATGACCACTTCGACGGCCACCGTTTCGCCGGTATCGTCGCGCTGGTAAGAACCAGCAAAACGAATCGGTACGGCATCAGCACTGGTTGCAGCGTAAAGCTCCCAGATAACCGAATCCGGGAATCCACCGAGCGACCACTCCATTGACAGAGCATCATCATCAAGGCCGAGGTCTACCGGTGCGCTGCCGTTCATCCCCGCACCGCGATAGTTTTCGAGCTTACGGGTCAGTTTTGGCAGCGTGACGGACTTTGCAACGCCCTGATAGCTGTAGCCGTTCAGAAAGACATTCATGTATTTGAGTTTGCGCGGCATTGCCATCGGTCAGGCTCCTTAATTGCTGTTAACCGAGGTGACCAGATTTGCCAGATATTTATCAGTAATACGCTGGCGCAGGGTCAGGTTTTCGAGAGGAGGCACCGGGGTATAGTCATAGTCGATATACAGTTTTCCGGCCTTGAGGGTTTCCGCATCGTTGGATTCTTCGCTGAACCAGCAGGTCGCATCCACGATATAGCCGTTTGTTTTCAGCTCACGGAATTTGGCATTGATGCCGTCAACGATGTCGCGAATCAGCGTTGCGGTGATGGGCTTGTCCACCGCCCACATGTGCGCCTCAGCCATCGTGTCGGCCAGCACCTGCGCGGTGCGGGTGTAGTTTTCAAAGAGGAACAACGGGTCATCAGAGCAGGTACGGTTACCCCAGAAGCGGAAACCGTCACGGCGAATCAGCGTTGTGACACCTGACTCGTTCAACAGGTCAGCATCGGTGCCGGACTCCTGCAAATCCCAGAATACAGAGGCACTGATGCCGGTAACACCGTTTACCCCGACGTTGGACAGCGTTTTATGCCAGCCCTGCTCCTGGTCGATTTTGGCACGCAGACCCAGCGCACGGGCGGTGGCATACGCGGTGGCGGTGGTACTGGTGACCGTATCCCATGCGAGGAAATCCGGCCAGATGACCATCAGCTCACGCTGGCTGAAATTCTGGCGGTAGGCTTTCACCTCGGAAATGGTTTTACAGCCCCATGCGCTGATATACCCGAAAGCACGCAGCTTCTGACAGACTGATGCCAGTGCAACTGCCACCTCTTTGGTGTCCAGTCCCGGCACGCCGAGAATACGCGGTTTAACACCGGTTACCGACTCCGCCGCCATCAGGGCTTTCAGTCCGGTGTACTGACCATTTTCGTCGGTAGTGCCGATGATATTGGAAACGGTCTGCGCAAGTTTCGTTTCCTCGTCGTCGCCGGTGCCGTCTTCCACACGCACGACAACGGTGACCGGTTTTGACTGGTCGGCGATGGCCTGCAACGATGCCGCCAGCGTGCCTTTTTTACCAGCCTTTGCAATTGCGCTCTGCACATTGGTAATCAGCACCGGTTTATTGAGGGGGAAGGTTTCCGCATCCGCATCGCTGGCTGTGCAGACCATGCCGACAATGGCGGTTGATACGGTGGAAATGACGCGGGTGCCGTCGTTAATCTCCAGCACCTGCACGCCGTGATGATAATCACTCATCCGTTTAACTCCGTGGTTAATGGGTGAGTGGTATTTTCAGTTGTGCCGGAGATGTCAGGCTATTTGTCCCGGTTGGCTAATCAACAGCACAACCACCGGTAAAGAAAAGGCGGGCAATCAGCCCGCCTGTGTTTATTGCGGTAGTTCCGGCCATTCAATATCCGGGGCATTTTCCGGCTGAACGCGATTCAGTAGCACACGGTATTTTTTCCAGTGTGTCAGGCTTAACTTTTCTTCCTCGGTAGCCATATCTAAATCGACAGCATCCTGCAGCGTGGCAATAATTTCACCGGCATATGCAATCAGCTCTTTCTTCTGAGACTCCGCCGCTCTGACAAGTGCATCGCGCTCTGCATTCTCATCATTCACCCACGCATTTCCGTTCCATTTCTGATAATCCCCATCCGGGGAAATGGCTGTCACGTCTGGAGGTAATACGCCAAGTTCAGAAATATAAATGGCTGCTCCCGTTTTCGTTTCGTAGACAGTCTTTCCGCGATGATCTTCCATCAACTCCCATTTCATTTCATCTGCATTGAAAACGGCTGCATAACCAGCAGGAATATCAGGCGGTGCAATGTCTGTACTGTTTGCAGGCAGACCTGTATGCGGCGGAATATATGCATCACTTTCGCCAATAAATTCATTGCTTCCATCCAGCAAATTGAATACGCGGATAGTTTGTGCTTCTGCACTCATTCTGAAAGCCATTATGCAAGCCTCACAATATAGTTAAATGCGATGTTTTTGACGGTGTTTTCTGTATTACCTGTAGCATTAACGGTAATAGAGTGCCCGTGAGAGCCAATAGCAACCGTGTGTGAATGTGCACCAATACCAACCGTATGATTATGTGCACCAATATCTACCGTGTGGGCATGATTCCCGGCAGCTCCTGATGTGCCATTAAACGATGGGTTGTCAAAGCCTGTTTTACCGGTTTCACCATTAGTATTGGCATTCCCTCTGTAAATGGTATGTGTATGGTTACCAGTGGTATTAGTGGTTTTTGTTCCGTAGTTAAACGTACTGACTGTCTTCGTCCCGTAATCAAATGAACTGGTCGTTTTCGTTCCTAAGTCCGTATTTGACGCACTGGCGCTGTGAGTATGCGATTTAATCCCGTCCTGTTCCTGAGACAATACGGCTCGCCCACTGGCGGGTTTGCCCTTGATTGTCCAGCCGCGCATATCTGGAATAACACCAGAAGGATAGGCAATAGCCAGTTTCGGATATGCAGCCTTATCAAACGTCTGCCCCTGCATGATTGCATATCCTGCAGGTGGTGTATCTGATGGCCACGGCAGCGGAACACCAGGCGGAAACGCTTCAATATTTGCCGAGCCGTCAAATTTTACGCCGTTAATTGTCCTTGCCGTTTTCAGCTTTGTTGCTGTAGCCGCATTGCCGGACAGTTCACCAGAAAGGCCTGCACTGAATGTCTGTTTTGCCTCCCATGTCTGGGCTTCGTCGATAATTGGTAGCCGACGAATATTGAAGCTACGCTCCCCAGGATTGCCATATAAGCGGACTGTAAAAAAACGATAGTTGGTTTTGTTTGAAGTGCTGCGCCATACATGCATTGAACGGGCGACACCTCCGCCTTCACTGGGGCCAACAGTGATATTTATCAGGTTAGTATCAATGACGCCCCATTCCATCCCATCGGGAATATTGGTCATATCTGAAAGCCTGACAGTTATCATGCTGCCCGGTATAAAGTCGTAGGTCTGCCAGTCCAGACTGGATAACCTGTCGGTAACACCGCCGACACCTAATTTAGTGAGTAATGATTTTGAGTTGTATACTTCCGCCCATTCCCCCCAGTCAGTTTCACCGGTGGCGCGGGTTCGCTGAAATGTCCGGTTTTTATAGGCATCCGTTGCTGAAACAGTCGTATATGTCTGGATATACGATTCAATATCACAACGTTTTTTCACCTCAACTATTGAGCCAACAGCAAGATCTTTAGAGTCGGTGACAGGTGCATTTGTGGCCTGTTTCGTGACGCTATAAATACCAGGCTTTAAAAGGTCATCAAGATCCCCTGAATAAGTCCATCCCGTGGACTGATACCCAACAGCAATCCAGTCCTCCCATTGTGGATTTTCTGCATCCCATGAGGCTGTCAGTCCGCGAATGTACATAGTCCCACTACGGGTGGTGTAACGTTGCATCCTCCCATACAGACCGCCTTCAAAGACTTCCAGAATACCCTGCCCCAAACTCCCTTCCTCCGGGAAATGACGGTCAAATGAGGCTATTGATGTACTGCTATTGCGCCATATTCCCAGGTGTTCCGCACCACCTAAAGAATTCAGGTCAATTGACGTGCTTAATGGTCGAGTCCCGCTTGTAATAACTCTCCATGCACTCCATGTTGGACTGGCTGGGTTCCATTCTGCATCAAGCATCCGAATGTAAATATTACCGGTTCGGGTGGTGTAGCGTTGTGTGCAGTGAAAGCGACCAGCATTGAATACTTCCAGAACCCCATTGCCTTTATCTTCAGGGTAACCAGACTCTGGTTTTGCAGTGGATTGTGACGGACATGACCACGTTCCAAGATATTTTTCTTCTGGGCCATAGGAGTCAAGATTGTCAGTGGTTGGAATCATTCCATTGTGTTTCATAAACGTCAGGCTGGTAACGCCAATATTGTCCAGAAAAGCGCCCTTATCTGGAATATCGCCACCGTTCTGGTCTTTCTGCAGACGTTTCTCAGCATTGTCATAGGCTGCTTTTACTGCCTTTGGCGTTGCCGCCAGCTTTTCACTGGTGCTGTTTGTTGCACTGCTTAACTGAGTAAAACCTTTTTCTGTCAGCGTGGCGTCAGGATGGCGGCGGGACTGCTCATGCTCTGCGATTTTGTCATCGACGTAATCCTGCGTCGCCATCACTGTGCTGGCATCAATACTCAGCTCAACGGACGCCACGTTGCTGAGAATAATAACCATGCGGCAGGTCTGCGCACGTCCGGAGCCTTCAGCCAGTTCTGGCTTATAGCTTTCTGCCATGTTGGATACCGCAATCAGTGTTCCGGCATCGTCATACAGACCAAGTTCACGCATCCAGAAGCCGCCCACTTCGGGCGGTACAACCAGTTCAGCCACGATATAGTTTTTATTCTTGTTATCCACGCTGACTTTATTCAGAGCGTGACGCCAGACCTCATGCACCAGTTTCGTCTGACCGGCATCCGGCACCGGCAATTTGCCATTACCGTCACCCACGGCCATTGCAGACAGGTTTACTTTTTTCCCGCCGGGGACAGTGGCGGCTGCCAGCTTTGCGGCTCCGGCAGTAGTGATAACGGTTTTAAATTTCGTGCTCATTGTTTCTCACTTATCCGGGATAAACAGTAATAACATCACCATCACAGACCACACCGCCTGTATACAGATAGCCGGGAATGTCCTGGATAATGTTCAGACCGATAAGGTGGCGACTTGCGGGTTTGGCATCGGCAATCAGCCGTTCCATTTCCAGATACATCTCCTCCGTGATACCGCTTTCCAGCACACCGATATCAAGGCGAAAGGTTCCGGGCGGGTCGTTTGTCTCCCACCATTCCTTTACGTTAATGAGATAGCCGAGCGGCTCCACCACACGCCGGATTGCGCCGACAGTGCCTTTATGACAATGAATGAAATACGCATCGCGGATAACGGCGCGTTTTGTCGCTTCCGGCCACTTTTCATCCCACCTGTCGACCGAAAACGCCCACGCCAGCCACGGCAGCAGATTTGCCGGACAGGTATCCGGGTTCCACAGCTCACGAATACTGACCGGCGTTTTTTCAATTTCCGCACAGGCTTTTGCGGCAGCAACTTCAAGCGGTGATGAGCCGGTCGGCAGCAGTCGCGAATCACTCATCCGAGCCTCCGGTCACGACGCGGTATTCGGTACAGAAAGACGCCTGCGTACTGTTGAGCACGATGTCAGCCAGTGGTGCAGTCAGTTCGACACGCTGCACGCCTTCCACATGCAAAGCGGCATAAATGGCAGACAGACGGATGTCGCGCCCCAGCCGGTGCTGTGCCGTGATATACGCTTCCAGTTTTTTTACTGCGGCCGCGCGGATGGGTTCGCTTTCGGGACCAGGGTAAAGGTAAAGCGTGGCGTTTATCTGGTATTCAACGATGGCGGCAGACTGCACGGTCACGCGGTCGGCCACCGGCCTGACATCCTCGCCATTAAGGGCGTTACGTACCACAGCCAGCAGGTCTTCGGATGCCACACCGTTATTCTCACGTGACAGCACAGAGATGGTGACGCAGGCCGGAGACGGACTGGTGACAGAGATATCCGCGACACGCCCGTCGGCACTGCGGCCATGATACTGATAGGCACCCACCGACCCGGCGACGCTTAAACCTTCAAACGCCTGCTGAATACGCAGACGATAATCGGTGTCAGATTCCATCACTGCCGGTGTCGGCGGGATGGTCGAATCATCTGCCGGGGTGATAATCAGGCGCGTGGTGTTGTAATTGGCACCAATCACATCAAGGTCATTACCGGCTGCACAGGCCAGCATCACCGCCCGTGCGGCCTCATTCACACGCTGACGCCAGATAAGCTCACGATAAGCATTTTCCTCCAGCAGTTTGACGAGAGGCTCGGATTCCAGCGTCAGGGTACGGGCGACCGCCTCCTGCTGGTCTTCCGGGTAAAGGGAAATCAGTGTCGCCTTGCGTTCGGCGAGAATGGTTTCAAAGTCCAGCTCCTCGACCACATCCGGTGCGGGTAGCTGGTTCAGGTCGATAATCGGCATGGTTTCAACTCACAGGGATGGTTAACGAAAGTGGCTGGCCGGTGTCGTTGTGCTGGCCGGTCAAAGTGACAGTCATTCGCCCGTCAAAACTGCGCGCCGTGGTGACAGATGACAGGGTGACGCGGGGTTCCCATTTCAGTACCGCCATGTAACAGGCGACCTTAATCTGCAACTCAAGCGCCGGGGTCTGCGGCTGGTCAATCATTGACGCCAGCAACGAGCCGTAATCACGACGCATCACCCGTGAGCCGACCGGTGTGCGCAGGATATCGCCGATACTCTGGCTGATATGCTCAAGGTCAGTGACAGTCAGGCCATCACTGCGATTCATTCCGAGATAACGCGCTGTCATAGAGGACTCCCGGTTGTGCCGCCGCTGTCGCCGGGGTGTTTATGGGTATGCAGTACCTTCCCGTTTGATGAGAGTTCACCACCGGTATGTTCAATGTTGCCGCGCATCGTCCCGCCCTTCTGCACTTCCAGCGTGCCGGTAATCAGCCTGTTGGTGCAGACCACCTCCGGTGTGTCCAGGGTGACGCGGGTTGATGCTTTCACCATGACCACCGGCACCGTGGCAGTAACAGAATCAGAAGCCGTCACGCTGGCCGTTTTAATTCCGCTTACCGTCAGAGCACTGGTTTCGGGTTCATACTCAATCACCGCCCCGTCAGGGAAACGGATATGCAGGGCATCCGCCGACGCAGACGGCGGAGGGTTATCGCCGGAATAAATCCCCGGCAGAACGAACGCCGTGTCGAGTTCACCGCCCACGGCCAGAATCAGCACCTGCTCCCCCACGGAAGGTGCCCACCATGTGCGCGAACGTCCTGCGCGATGGGTCAGCCACTGAAGCCAGTCGGTGCACATGCCGCCGGTCTGCACGCGGCAGCGACCGGCGTTAAGGTCGGTTTCGACGATAATGCCGGTGCGAATCATGTTGCGCAGTGCGCGCGCGAGTTCCTGAATATTTGCGAGAGTGTTCATAACGGGAAGGATGCCGCCGGGTCATACCGGCGGCAATGTGACGATGAGGTGTCAGGAATGGCACAACTAACGGTCGAGGTGAGCCAGAATAATCTCTTCAATCATCAGCACATCCTCACCGGTAAAGCCGAGCAGAGGACGCGCCGGATAATCAATTTTCTTACCGTCTTTCCGGGTTTCTTCCGACAGACCGAACTGATGCACACTGGCTATTTTCGGTGACTTCCCGCCGTAAAACTCCATTGATGCCTGTTCCGGGCTGGCGCGGATATGCAAAAAACGACTGGTGATAAGTTTCGCAAACATTTTTCGCTTAACACGACCGGTCTTTTTTCTGGCGCTCTGCTGCTGGCGTGGCGCGTAGGGTGTGCCGTCCGGGGCTTTCTGTGCCATCACCCGACGCTGCTGACTCTGCCGCAGACGCTTCGCCAGCTCTGCACTCAGCCGCCGACGCCCTGACGGTGACAGCGACTCAATAAGTCCGGTCAGCCGGTCTTCAAAACGCTTAAACTCATTCATCCCACTTGCTCACCAGTTCGCCATTGATATAAAGCTCCATCGGGCGGGTGACCGGCTCCGGCGGCGGAGGTTCCGGGATATTCTTCACATGCAGTGCGCCGCCAACCTCACTGACCAGCGTGCGCTCGGTCAGCATCAGGCTGATGCTGATATCAAAGCTGCTGTCATTGTTGATGTCTGCATAAAACGTGAAGCCCTTTTTCTGGCCTTCGTCGGTGGTCATGATGTCGGGCTGATTTTCCCGCAGCCACGCCAGCACCGGCACGATGAGCAGGTCAAAATCACCGGTAAAGTCGGTCACAATGACATTGAGCGTGTAACGCTTTTCGAATGACAACGACGCCGCCAGTGTGGAGGCAATACTCCCGTTATCCACGAATATCCGCAGCATATCGGGGTTAGTTTTCAACGCCGTGACGGCATCAGTCAGCGCCCTGCGCAGGCTGTCGGGTTTGAGCATCGTTTTCGTCCTGACAGTGTTTAATCATTTTTACCTGGCTGGCACAGCGTGCCAGCGCGTTCTCAAGCTGCCGGATATCGGCACTTAAATCGCCGTTCGTCTGCGGGTCACTGCCCGGCATCGGGCAAAGGCTCACTTTCGGGCAGGCGTTGTGGACAATCACTGGCGTCGGTGCAGGCCGGGCGCTGGTGCAACCGGCGCACAGCATCAGGCAGGTCAGCGCCATACCAGCGGCGAAAATCCTCGTTTTCATTCAGTAACCTCGTGATGGTTTTCTCGCGCTGTGCTTCACGCTTCGCGGCGTTCTCCAGCTCCTGACGCAGTGCAACCTGCGCCAGCTCGTTTTTGTCTGCCCTGGTGATGGCAACATGAAGCTGATTTTTCAGCATGGTGATGGTCGTCTGCTGCCCGCTGGCGACACTGTTCGCCCTGTCCAGCGAGGCGCGCAGGCTGGCATTTTTGTGTTTCACCAGAAACAGACCGGCCACCGCCAGTGATAACAACACAACCAGCACAATCATCAGCTTTGACATGGTTCCCGCCCCTCAAAACGCTGACGGCAGGCCGTACGTATCAGCCGGAAAAACAGCGACGCCACGAGATAAATCAGCGCGGTAAAAATCCACCCGGCAGCGACCAGCGAGATAAACGTCGCCACCATCACCACCAGAGCCGCCGCCCGTCTGCGCCACGGCACCGGCTGCAAAAACAGCGACGTGACAATCTTCACGGCCAGCGATTCCGGTGGCAGCTCCCGCCCGTAGCGTTCCAGTACATACTCCGTGGCATACACGCCGACACCACCGACAACCACACAGATAACCGTCGCCAGAACCGCCCAGGCAGCGACAAAACTGACGGCCACGCTCTGCGGGTAAATCAGGGACAGTGCCAGCATCAGCGCCAGCGACACGTTCAGCATCAGTGAAAGGGATAATTTCTTCATGGCGTTTACTCCGTTTAAGCCGGTACGCCGCCGGCGGTACGCCAGACGGTGACCAGTTTTTCCAGTGAATGCTCACGCTGACCGTAACCGGCACCCGGCAGGGACGCCCAGATATTGCGACAGCGTGAAATGGCGCGCTCAATACGTCCCGCCCGGATGTCATCCAGTGCACCGCGTTCGCGGATCAACTGAATGGCGAGTCTGTCCTGTGACAACGGACTGAAATCCGGCAGGGCAAGCTGTTTGCGGTAGTGCGGCCAGAACAGGTAAAGCTGCTGATAGCGACCGGAGGCCGTGGATTTTTCACCGCGACGGTTAAACACCTTCGCCGGTCGGCCATGCGCGAACGGGTGGTCACTGTAGTCGGTGAAAATTTCCGGCTTTCCGTCCAGTCCGGTGACTATCACGTCATAGCCCCGGTTTTTCGTCAGCGGATGATTCGCCGTCCCTTCGGACACGGCCAGCATGTCGAGAAAGGCGGCGATATTCTGATGCGTGTTAATTACCGGCATTACGGTTTCCCCCTGCCCTTAAAACGGCGCTGAATGGCAATCTCAATCACCTGATAACCGGCGATACCCAGCATGGAGCCGATGCCGCACACCGCAGGCAGTGACAGGTCAGGAAACTGCACCAGAACAACACCGGCAACCATCGAGACAAAACCACCGAGCAACATGCGCCCGATAAACAGACGCGGGGTGATGGGTTCACCACCGGCAAGCACCTTGCCGACAACAATCAGCACCCCAATCATGAAAAGCGACAGGACGCTTTTTTCTTCTGCTGTCATGCGTTACTCCCACAGATTGACAGTTTCAGCCACGGGCGCGGTCTGAACGTCGGGCAGTTCGACGGCGGTGCCGTGTGGCAGCACCGCACCCAGTTCAGCCAGTCCCGGATTTGCGGCGAGCACGGTCTCAACCACGCCCTCAGTGCGCCCGTAATACCGGACACAAATGGCGTCGAGCGTGTCGCCCTGTAGCGCAAAGGTCTTCATCAGATTTGACTCACGATGCAGCGCGGCTTGTCCTGGATGCGCGCCACTGCCCAGCGCATATCCCGCCACAACTCATCAATGGTGCTGTCAATGCTGTCAGCCTTCTTGTCGCCTTTCGCACTGGCATCCACACCGCGATAACGCTCATAAAGCGACGCGGTCGCCATCGCACACACGGCGCGCTCGTAGTAAAAAACTTTGATGCTTTCGCCGTCGATGTCGTCCGCCGGAACGTCCGCCAGACGCGTAAAACCGGCGGCAATTTTCTGTTCGCGGTACTCGTACAGCTCCGCATTCGTCTCCGCCATGCCTGACTTGATGGCCTCACGCAGACGGGCGGAGGCGACGGTCTGCTCAAGGCGCATACGTTCCCGGACGCGCTTCGGGTCGATATCGGGAAAAAAGAACGTGTTTTTAATCACCGGCTCGTCGCCTGCCGGTTGCGGGATGACCACCGTACCCTCACCGGACACGGGAGCCTCCTTTCGCGGAATAATCAGCGTCATCATGACTACCTCTGAAAAGTCGGGCGGTGGACGCCGGTGCAGGGTCAGGTGATTCACCCTCACTGACCGGCGTGCCGCCCTGGCGCGGGGCGCATTCGGTTGTTAACTGGCTTTCTTTTTCGGGCGTCCACGTTTTGCCGGTGTCGCGCTCCGGGTCTTACGCGGGGCGCAGGTGGCCGCTTTTGGCTGTGGCTCCGGCTTCTGTTTCAGCTCCCGCTCCAGTCGTTCAATCTCTTTTTTGACGCCTGCCTGACAGTCGAGCTGTGTCGCACGTTGCAGGTGAGCCAGCGCACCGGCGGCATCACCACCGTCACGCAGAAACAGACCGGTGATTTTGTGCAGCTTTGCGCGCACTTCATCAGGCATGTCAGCCGTGGCGGTCAGTTCAAGGGTGTCCGTCAGCAGGCGGGTATCCACAGACTCACCGGCAGCGTGGGCACGCATGGCCGCGAGCGCCACCTCCTCGGTGAACATGTACGGCGGGGTGCGGCGGTGTTTCCCCGGCATGGTCAGACCATACTTCAGGGCATAACGGGCAATCTCCAGCGCACCGGCAATATCGCCGGTATCCAGACGCCACAGCATGACCGTCATCAGAATGTCATCCTGTGCACCTTTGCCCTGCTCCAGCACACCGTTCACCCACGGCAACCAGAACGGCAGCAGTTCGCGCTTTTTCGCGGCCTTAAGCTCTTTTGAATAAATCGCTTTCAGTGTGCGCTGGTCTGCGGCCAGCTTGACCAGCATCTGCTCATAGACAGTTGCATGTCGCAGCGGGGCGGCTTCCCGCTGCGCGGTCATCGCTGCCGAGACCCGCATCATGTGGCGCTGTGCGGGACTCGTCATCGGTTACGCTCCCGGCTCTGCGGTCGCCTTAGCCGGTGTGGAGAAATCACCGACCTTGATTTTTTCCACCAGACAACCGGCGGCGTAGTCTTCCACCACGTAATCAATGTTCATTGACTCGTAGTTCTCCACGCGGTCGAGTTTCGGGTTTTCCACAATCACGCGGCGATGGCTGTCATCCATGTAGTAGATGGACAGGTTTTCCAGCTTCGTGATGAGCATCGCATCCGCCGGGAAGTACGGGACGCGTACCGCTGGCAGGTTACCGATGCGTTTCTGGCTGATGATGACGTCAGCAGCCAGCATTTCGCTGTTATCCTGCTCCCTGTTGACGATGGGGAAATACTTGTCCGCCAGTAGCTGACGCCCCACAATCACCACAAGGTCAGGGTCTTCCTGATACCACGGCTCAATCAGGTTGTTGGTCGCATCCATCACCAGTGCATCGAGGCTGGCATAATCACCGCCCTTACCCACGCGGATGACCTCAGAGGTGGTGCGGCCTTCCTCGTCAGTGACCTTGCTCATCACGCGAGCCGGGGCTTCATTGCGGTATTTCTGCAGCCAGCCGACCGCCACATCCTGCAGCATCGGATTGCTGCTGCGGTCAGAGGTTTCGGCACGCTTCACGCCGTTAAAACCGGCCATGATGAAATCAAGGGACTGACGTTTGATAATGGCGTTACGGATACGGAGCTGGAAATCCTGATAACGCGCCCACAGGTCAAGCGTTTTGTAGCGGATATAAAAATCGAAGTTAATCTGGTCGCATTCGTACTTGTTTGACGCCAGCTTCGAGAAGTCCTTCGGCTGACGCTCGGTGCCACCGGCGGTGTCGGTGGTGCTGGCGATGGAGCCGGTGACACCAATACCAATTTTTTCCCCTTTCATTTCGCTGACCGGCACAATGTTGATGCGGGTCAGAAAGTCAGAGGACTCCTGCATGGTGTTCATCAGGGTCTGGGTGACCGACGGTTCAACGGTGAATTTTTTCGACACATCACCGGCGTCGATGCCGTTCAGTTCGGCAACACGGGACAGGTAGGCATTAAATTTAAAGCGGGTTTCCTGGCGCATAGTTTTTCCTGAAATTAAGGGTTAATCGTGAAGGTTTTCCCGGACTGACTGACGCCGGTCAGCAGTTCGTCATCAGGGCGTCACCGCCACCACCGGTGGCCTTGCTGCGGCGCTGCTGGGTCAGACTTTCGGTGTGGTCGAGACTGTTTTTCAGGCGGGTGAATGCCTGGCTGGTTTCATCCGCCCTGTCAGTCACCTCCTGCTTAAGAGCGGAAAAGGCAGTTTCCATTTCAGCGAGGCGCTGCTCAGTGGCGCTCAGTTTTTCCTGCACATGTTCAGCAACAGCGGTCACCGCTTCATGCACGTCGTTCAGACGGGCGTCATCGCTGGCCTGTTTGCGGCCAAAAATGGATTTCACCTTTTCGGTCAGGGCGGTGAACACGGTTTCAGGCAGGTCTTCAAATTCCAGCTCAACAGGCGTTGCCACTGAAATCAGGTTTTCAGGGCTTAATTTGAAGCGGTTCAGGGGGTTGTGTTTTGCCGTGCGGCAGAATTCCAGGTATTCCGTACCGAGGCTTGCCGGGTCATCGGTGACGGCCAGACCCACCAGATAACATTTGCCGGTGTTGGCAAAGTTCGGCTGAATTTCCATTGAGGTGTAGACCTTCTGCGCGGCCTTGTTCATCGCGATAAGGTCATCGGTCGGGGTGATTTTCGCAAACAGCGCCCATTTGCCTTTCAGCGCCGAATCATCGTCAATCTTTTCGGCCTTCAGTTCGACCACATCGCCATAACGTTTAAAGATGCCGTCAGGCAGGATGCCGCGCAGATGTTCCAGGTTAATGCGGCAACCATAGACACGCGGGTCAAAGGTTTCGGCCATTTCCTGAATATCCTGCGCACTGATGACACGCCCGTCACAGGTGTCACCCTCAACGCCGATACGAAAGAATTTTGAGACTTTTTTTGCCATTGTCAGGAGTCCTGAATAGTGATTAGAGGAGTCACATGTCGGCATCAGTTTCCCGACGATGCGCATCCTCCGCCATCAGTCCCGGATGGCTTATCACTGACACAACAGCACCTTAGCGAATCGCGGGGCGCGACTCAGTAGCCTTGCCGTGTATTCATCACGGCGAGGTATTCATGACCATCACCACAGACACCACTCTTTTACACGACCCGCGTCGTCAGGCGGCGCTGCTGTACTGGCAGGGGTTTTCCGTGCCGCAGATTGCCGCCATGTTGCAGATGAAACGCCCGACGGTGCAGAGCTGGAAACAGCGCGACGGCTGGGACAGCGTAGCCCCCATCAGCCGTGTCGAAATGAGTCTGGAAGCGCGGCTGACCCAGCTCATCATCAAACCGCAGAAAACCGGCGGTGACTTCAAGGAAATTGACCTGCTCGGACGCCAGATTGAACGACTGGCACGGGTAAACCGCTACAGTCAGACCGGCAACGAAGCAGACCTTAATCCGAACGTCGCTAACCGCAACAAAGGCGGGCGGCGCAAACCGAAAAAGAATTTTTTCAGTGACGAGGCCATCGAAAAGCTGGAGCAGATTTTCTTTGAGCAGTCTTTCGACTATCAGTTGCACTGGTATCGCGCCGGGCTTGAGCACCGCATCCGAGATATCCTGAAATCCCGCCAGATTGGCGCGACGTTTTATTTTTCCCGCGAGGCGCTGCTGCGTGCCCTGAAAACCGGTCATAACCAGATTTTTCTGTCGGCCAGTAAAACGCAGGCGTATGTATTCCGTGAATACATCATCGCCTTTGCCCGTCTGGTTGACGTTGACCTGACCGGTGACCCGATTGTCCTGGGCAATAACGGCGCAAAACTGATTTTTCTCGGCACCAACTCCAACACCGCGCAGAGCCATAACGGCGACCTGTACGTCGACGAGATTTTCTGGATCCCGAATTTTCAGGTACTGCGTAAGGTGGCATCAGGTATGGCCTCACAGAGTCACCTGCGCTCGACCTATTTCTCCACCCCGTCCACGCTGGCGCACGACGCCTACCCGTTCTGGTCAGGTGAACTGTTCAACCGGGGACGCGCCAGCGCCGCCGAACGCGTGGAAATCAACGTCAGTCATAACGCCCTTGCCGGAGGGCTTCTCTGTGCGGACGGCCAGTGGCGGCAGATTGTCACCATTGAAGATGCCCTGAAAGGTGGCTGCACACTGTTCGACATTGAGCAGCTCAAACGTGAAAACAGCGCCGACGATTTTAAAAACCTGTTCATGTGTGAATTTGTTGACGACAAGGCGTCGGTGTTCCCGTTCGAGGAGCTGCAACGCTGCATGGTCGACACGCTGGAAGAATGGGAAGACTATGCGCCGTTTGCCGCGAATCCGTTCGGCTCCCGCCCGGTATGGATTGGTTACGACCCGTCACACCGTGGCGACAGTGCCGGATGCGTGGTGCTGGCACCGCCGGTGGTGGCCGGTGGCAAATTCAGAATACTTGAGCGTCACCAGTGGAAAGGCATGGACTTTGCCACCCAGGCGGAATCCATCCGCAAACTCACCGAAAAATACAACGTCGAATACATCGGTATTGATGCCACCGGCCTCGGTGTCGGCGTGTTCCAGCTCGTGCGCTCGTTCTATCCTGCCGCGCGCGATATCCGCTACACGCCGGAAATGAAAACCGCAATGGTGCTCAAGGCAAAAGACGTTATCCGCCGTGGCTGTCTGGAATATGACGTCAGCGCCACCGACATCACCAGCTCGTTCATGGCTATCCGCAAGACCATGACCAGCAGCGGACGCAGCGCCACCTATGAGGCCAGCCGTAGCGAGGAAGCCAGCCACGCCGACCTCGCCTGGGCGACCATGCACGCCCTGTTAAATGAGCCACTCACCGCCGGTATCAGCACCCCGCTGACATCCACCATTCTGGAGTTTTACTGATGAGCAAGAAAAAAGGGAAAACACCGCGACCTGCGGCAAAAACAATCACCGCCAGCGCCCCGAAAATGGAAGCATTCACCTTTGGTGAGCCGGTGCCGGTACTCGACCGCCGTGACATTCTGGATTACGTCGAATGCATCAGTAACGGCAGATGGTATGAGCCACCGGTCAGCTTTACCGGTCTGGCAAAAAGCCTGCGTGCTGCCGTGCATCACAGCTCCCCGATTTACGTCAAACGCAATATTCTGGCCTCGACATTTATCCCGCATCCGTGGCTGCCCCAGCAGGATTTCAGCCGCTTTGTGCTGGATTTTCTGGTGTTCGGTAATGCGTTTCTGGAAAAGCGTTACAGCACCACCGGTAAGGTCATCAGACTGGAAACCTCACCGGCAAAATATACCCGCCGTGGCGTGGAGGAGGATGTTTACTGGTGGGTGCCGTCCTTCAACGAGCCGACACCTTTCGCGCCCGGCTCCGTATTTCACCTGCTGGAGCCGGATATTAATCAGGAGCTGTACGGCCTGCCGGAATATCTCAGCGCCCTTAACTCTGCCTGGCTGAATGAGTCGGCCACGCTGTTCCGCCGCAAGTATTACGAAAATGGCGCACATGCCGGATACATCATGTACGTCACCGATGCCGTGCAGGATCGCAACGATATCGAAATGCTTCGCGAAAACATGGTGAAGTCGAAAGGCCGCAACAACTTTAAAAACCTGTTTCTCTACGCCCCACAGGGAAAAGCCGACGGTATTAAAATTATCCCGCTCAGTGAAGTGGCAACGAAGGACGATTTTTTTAATATCAAAAAAGCCAGCGCCGCTGACCTGCTGGACGCACACCGCATCCCCTTTCAGTTGATGGGCGGTAAGCCGGAGAATGTCGGGTCGCTGGGCGATATTGAGAAAGTGGCAAAGGTCTTTGTCCGCAATGAGCTTATCCCGCTACAGGACAGGATTCGGGAAATAAACGGCTGGCTCGGTCAGGAGGTCATCCGCTTTAAAAACTACTCACTGGACACTGACAACGGCTGAACATCGCCGCCTGCGGGCGGCTTTTTTACACCCCGTCATCACGCCCTCACACGCTCACCACCGCGCAAAACAGCCCGCAGACAAACCAACGCCCCGGCACACAATCTAAACGCCATCACGACGCGCTCAGACGCTGAAAAAATAAAATCAGCACCACCGCCAGCGCGCAGTGCTTTCCCCGCCTCGCCCGCCCGCTTCATGGGTCGGTTTTAATGCAGGTGCATGACATGATTTCTCCGCGCCGACACTGGCACGGAGCACTCTTAACAGATAAACAATAATCATGCATTCTAATGCAGCAACATAAAAGTTTATAATTTCCTCAACAATTTCCCATTGTTCTTATCAAAGGATATCATTGTATAGTCATACCCTTCTAATGCCTCTTTTAAGACATTTTCATCTTCTGATGTAGCAAAAATGATCTGCCCTTGTCCTTTTGTTGTTTCTGCAGCATCTTTAAGTAACTCGGCAAAACTTACTTTATTTGCTTCTTGTTGACGAGGCTCATCAAACACAATCAATCCAGGGTGATTTGTTTGAAATTTAGAACCAACAACAAATAAACTTATTAAATAACCCCAAATGATTCTTATTCCATCACTAGCTGATGTGTCAAAACCTATATCATATCCTTCCCTAGTAGGTAAGTAATTATCTTCTGATATTGACACAAGTTTAGAATCAAAACTTGTAAAATTATATTTTTCTAATCGTGCAACGACTTCTTTATTAAGAAATTTTAACTTATCGGCATCATTACGCGACAAGAAATTATCTGGCAATCCTTTTCTTTTCGCGATAAGCTTTTTATATCTACGGTGTAATGAATCCAACTCCAGTCTAATGTCCAATATACTTTTAATGCCATCGTTAATGGCATTAATTTTATTCTCAATGTTTATTTTACGTCTCAGAAACTCCTCCTGAACAACCATTGAGGGATATTTTGACTCCCTTAATGCATTAATATCAACTCTAATCTTGGCTATTTCCCCCTCTAAATCACTCCTCTCAACATCTTTAAGCTTTAATTGCTTTTCACTATCCGACAGAACAAACTCAAATGCTTTTACTTGCTCTTTAATAAAGTTCAAACTATCTTCATATGTCATCAGATTTTCTTGCGATGAAAAACTTAGCAAATTATCATTATAACTTGCACCACAAGTCGGACAAATATTTGACATTAAATCTGTTGACTTATACGCATCCGAAGATGATATTTTCTTTAAATCTTCATACTTCCTTTTATCTTCCAACAGATTATACAATCTGTTTTTGGTCGCCTGAATTTGATATTGAATATAACTTCTATGCTCACAAATCTCTTTAATCTTTAATTCCAGAGAGTTAATTTCATCATTTTTTTGACCTAATAACTTAACCACTGATAATTGTAAAGTTTGTTCTTCTTGCTCACCAAGAGTGTCAAACTTAATTTCTTGCAACTCTTTTTCCAGTTCATTACGAACATCAACAATAGATCTAACGACACTACCATTTTTAATAATCAAATCTATCTTATAATGATCAAATTTTGCCACTGGTTGTTCAGGAATCCCTGTGACAACTGACGACAATTTAGAAGCAATAACTTCTGCATTGTGTTTAATTAACTTCCAATCATGATAAATAATATCAAGTTCATTTCTTAACGAACTACGCAATAAAATATTATCATTAACATCAAGAGACATTAAAAATTCTAGAGCTCTTTTCTTTGGCTCTTTAATTCCAAATTGTGTTGGTACAGTCGCCATAATTGACGACCATCCTTTTTTTTGCTCAACATACCATGCAGGGAAAAGTACGGATGGATAAAGAATAGTGTCCTTCCCATTATGGTTTGGAACATTTGGCAAACTCCAACCTATAAAATCAGCTAACCACTTATAGAAACCACGTTCCCTTTCAGTATCGCCCTCTCTATGTAAAAAATAAGTACCACTCTTACTTTTTACATTATTCTTCTCATCTATATAAATAACATTATTATTATCGTGACCGATAATATTCCTTTTCAAAGATGCTTCTATTCCCTTATGATTCTTTATTTTTAGCAAAACATAAGATGATATTACACTAACTTCAACATTATCTTTTGTCGTTAGTGCTCTAGTCAAAGATGGAGGGAATGGGATTTTTCCAGAACCGACACCTAATGCCTTTTCCATCCCAAGTGCATATGCAATCCCATTCATGCAAGTTGATTTACCATGAGAATTCTCAACTCTTAATAAAAACAAGCCATTTGAAAAAGGTATACTAACACCATAACGCCCATCCGAAGTATTTGCTACTAACTCCAATGAAATAATTTCCAACGACATATTAACCCACCTGAAATATTTTATTAATGTTAGTTTCGGACAGTCCAGCCTTATGTTTATTTAGCACCAACCTTTCTTCTTTGAACACATCAAGAGAAAGCAATTTCTCAGCGACCTTAAGCCCCTTTTCATTTATTTTGAACGCTCGTTCATTTCTCAAAATAAAATCCTCTGCTAATAATAGCTGTATTGCTCTATCTAAAGTTGGATCCAATCTTACTTCAGGCTTTAAACCTTCTTTGTTTAAAAGCCAGAATTCAAACATTGCTTCATTATTCTCTGACTTTAACATCCAATTAATTAAATGAAGTTTTTTTAAAGAACAGCAACCAGCTCTCCCTGTGACAAGGAATATTATCAGCAACAAACTGCAACGCCACAATGGTCTCATATCACATGGCAAATGTTCAGGTCGTTTATTAAACGTAAACGGCCTTCCTATTATTTCATCTATCGTTATATGCATTTGCTTTTCCATTCTAAAAATCTAAAGGGCATCTTATAAGCCAATCAGAAATAACTCCCCATGTTATCTTATCCAAGTCAGCCTGTTTAAGCGTACTAACTTCCTCTTCAATACATTTCTTTAACAAAGCGATTTCATCTTTCATTATATCTGATGGTTTCGCATCTGATGAAGTAAGAAGAAAGAGACCTACCAAATTACGTTCTCTATGTTGAACACAGTTATAGATAATTTCATAGATATCAACCCAGTCTCTCTTCAAAGCATCCAGCAAGTTTTGATAATCAAGATATTTTTGTATTAAAAACTCTCTATATAAACCCTGCCTAGATACATCATCATTTATCTTAGGTAATTTTAAATTTAGCTTATCTAAAAAAGATGTATTTTCACTAATAAAGTTAGCAGCATTCTCAGCCGTCGCATCATTTATATTAAAGCTTAATTGATAGTTATTTTTGCGAAGAAAGAACGCTTCTTCTATATAATTTCGATCTGTTTGCACTACTATTTGAAAATCATCAGCAACGTAAGAAATCCCTAACTCTCTTACTTTTAATGATTTTTTTGTGCAATATTGACTTAATTTCGCCGATTTATTATATGGTGTAGCTAATATCCAGCGGCTAATTTTTAATGTGCCAAAAAGCTCCTCTAATTCTTTAATGTTATCCTGAGAAAACTTTTTTATATCAGTATAAATCTTTTTTTGTTGCGCTTTATAAAGCTTATCAATATCACTCGACTGCTCAGGCAAGTAACACTGAAAAACATGACCACTCAGAGTGTAACACTCCAGCCCAAAGTCGCCTCCATGCTCATCTGGCAAGTCACAACAGTTAGCAGGCTTATAATGTAGCCAAACAATATTTTTGAAATATGATTCCCACGCTTTTGGGTCACTATAAGGATCGTTATACATCGCCAAGCCCATAAATCAATTTTTTGTAGTATAACTTCTTACACATCAAAGAGTAAATCCACCTAGTTTGCAAATTATCAACCTACAAGAGTGTTTCGGTGTGCAGATTTTTCATATTTAGATTACCACCTCGAAAATGCTTCCCACGCCTTCTGAACATGGTAATGAAATTCTTTTGCGCCATAGTTCACAATTGCACCACGCGCCAGCGCCTCAAGCTCCCATCGCTGCGGCCTGATACCGTTCTGAGCAAGGTCTACACGGATACGGGTAATTTGCAATCGTTCCGACCGGGTCAGCCTGGCTGATGGCGCTATTTCATGCGGTTTTAACGGGCTTCCGTTTCTTTGCTGACGATTTGGTGTTCTCAGTCCGTGTTTTAATGCACCTCTGAGCGCCCTCACGACCTCCGGGTCATTCCATTCGATAACACCGTCATCAACCAGATTAAGCACTGCTGCGGCGTGCTCAGAAGGTGTGGGAGCCGGTAACGAAGTATCACCACCGGTGACCTTTCCACAGTTATTGACAGGACTCCGAGGCGCGGCGATGCCGCTTTTTAAAGTCAAAGGCTCAACGACCGGAACTTTCGGCACAATGCGCCAGTCCGTCGTTCTGGTGATATGAATATGACGCGCGCCGAGATGCGGCGCGTAAATGCCGACCACTCTCTCGACTTCTTCCTCGTACTCGTTAACGTCATCCGACGGGCTACGGGCAACCCTGACAGTCTGACAATCGCGCGGGACATTTGCCCCACCCTGCGCGCTGATATACAACGCAAAATCACCACTGTCTGCGGCAGCGCGAGCAGCCTCGACGCGTTCGTCAAACTCATCAGCAATACTGACGCCGCGAGGCAATTTGCGTAGTTCACGGTAAGCCCCCATTGTCGGCAGTCCAACCGTTTTAAATTGCGGGATGCGCCACGTTGACGCCCATGCGGTAACAGCCGCGGCAGTATCTTTAAGCGGCTTACCGGTATCGTTATCGAGCTGACCATCCAGTGCATAGCCGTCGATATTTTTTGAAATGTATTTCGCGATATATCCCGCAGCACCGCCCCGGTTAAGGTGCTTTGCCTGAAAACGGTTTCGCGCGGCTCCTCTTTCGTCACCATCCTCTTTGAGCGCATAGCGACGCATGATTTCGATAATCTGGTTACGCTGGCGTGGATTACAAAAAAGCATCATATGCCAGTGCGGCGTTCCGTCGTGGTGTGGCTCGACGACACGCAAACCGTAGACCTGTAAATCATTATCCTTGAATGCCGTGCGCATCAGGCTCCAGATGCGGCAGAGATAACGCTGCGCATCCTTTGGATTAAATGCCTCATCGTTCCAGCCGTGATTAAGCTGAACGGTTTTACTTTCGCCTTTTCTGACCTGACGAGTCGGGTGATACTTTGACGGCGCGGTCAGCGTGATAAACATCCCCACATCACCCTCTGCGGCGGCGTAACGCTCAATTCCAGCGATGGTGTTCATCAGCTCCATCCGGCGAATTTCAGGATTAGAAATACTGCCCATCACCTTACTGATAAGGTCGATGCGCTCGCCGGTTTCCCTGTTTTCAAGGTCACACGATTTAAGAAATTCCAGATTTGCCTGGCGGCGTGCACGCACATCCCGAATGGCATGTTTACTGGCATAAGGAGAACGGTCTTTATTGACCTCCCCGACAGCTATCAGTAACGCCTCATGCCAGCGCATACGCTGGCCTTTAAGCTGATGAGTCCACCACTCATCGTTAAACAGACGGGCAATGGCAGAATATGCCTGCCTCGTGGTCATCTGTCCTTTACGGTATTTTTTCCAGTAGAGAGGGGAAATATTGAAAGCACGTGCAGCGCCAGCAACATGACCATAGAGGTGAGCCTGCGCCTCATCCGTAAACAGCGATTCTTTCTCGCCATGCGCATCCACCCAGGCATCGCAGAGTTCCTCATACATCATGAAAAGCTGCGATGAGATACGGGCAGCAAACTTTTTCAGCTCCTTGTCATTCATTCCCGGCAGGCGCGCATACTGGTCGCGCTCTGCCAGAAACAGCAACGACGCATCGGTGTTCATTTCATGGCGCTGATTCACGCGCTCAATGCGCGGCCATAAACGACGCTGAAAAGTGGATGTGAGGAAATAAAACCCGTGCACCGGGCTTTTATTGCGCCTGATGTAGTCATAGCGTGAAGTAAACAGCGAGCGCAAAAAGTAAGGCAGGCGGTTAATCGTGGATAAAACACCTTGCACCTGACGCATCTCATCACGTGTAAGAGGTCTTTCGCGCCCGACAGCCTCGCGTGGCGCGTTCCATGCATAAGCACCGGTAAACATCTTACCGGTGCCTGCGGCAAATGCTGACGGAGGGACAAAACGCCCGGAGGCTTTAACGGCCATATGAGCCAAAAGCCTCTGAACAACGCCTGCTGAGTTGCTCAACCTGCGCGTTTAAATCAGCAAAAGACTTTGCGCTTCCGGTCAGAATATCGTGATGCATCAGGCCGGAAACGAGCTGGCTTAATTTCGGGTAATAACCAACCACCGCCAGCCATTCCTGACCGGCGTTTTTACCGCTTTCCGCTCTCTTTTTCTGGTGGAGAATAAACTGAAAGCTGTCACTGGTAACGACATAACGTTCGCCAATTTCAATACGAATACTCATGCCGTTCTCCGGTAATGTTTGTTTTTTGCTTCAAAGACTGACTGACAGGAAACACAACGCGTGGCTGACGGGTAAGCCGCACGACGGGCAGCAGGTATTGGCGCGTCACACTCTTCGCAAACCAGCGCAGAAGCACCGCAATGTTTTACCCTTGCCGCGTTAATCTGGCGCTCCAGTAATTCAGCCTGTTGTTCCTGAATAAAATCTACGTTGTCCGGCATTATCAGCTCCTTTTATCGTTAAGTTTCCTGGATACATCAGCGCAATAACTGGCAAGCTCTGTCGTTAATTTTGTCAGTTCATCCACTGAGGAAATTTGCTTGTGGAATACAGCGCGTTTAACAAGTAAATTGACCACATCAGACAGGAGGTTTAATTCATTCTGATAAATCGCGATAACAGATTCAGTTATGTCGCGTTTTTCTTTATCAAGGCAAAGTTGAATAAGAGACAAATCGCCATTTTTCATAACGGCGATTTTTAAGGCGTTATTCAGTAATACAACTGAATGAGAACAGGACATCAAAGCACCTCCCCGCGAGACAATCCGATATTGTGAAATTTTTCCGACTCCTGACTGAGCAGCTCGACTATCTCCACGCGGGATAACTCCGCCTTTGTGATATGGCGAATCATGGCGTCAAGATGAGAAGAAAAGCGTGTCGCTGCGTCGGCCTGTGCTTCGGTTCTGGCCTGTTGCAGCAGTAATGCGTATTTACCGCACTGATTTTCAGAAACTGTATGCATGACTTTCTCCAGGCAAAAAGAAGCCCCGCACAATTAAGTGCGTTAAAAACTCTGGTTAATTACTTAATGCAGATATTGCTCTGGTTTTACCGACGTCAGAATTGTCGGTGCATACTCAAACAGGCTGAACAATTCACGTAATGCACGGAATAAAGCATCACGCCAGTAACATGATTCTTCATTAATTCGCCAGTATGGCTGGTTGAATTCTTTTTCAGTCAATCCGGCATGCATAAATAAAGTACGACGCTGACTGACTGTTAAAAAACTAATATATGCATACTCACTTGCGCCAACCTGACGGCGTTTTGAGAATGCCCCACGCAATTCATCAATTGCGCAAACCAGCCGTTCACGTTCGACGTCGTTCATTTCTTCAAAACGCATCGTTGCGTGACGCTGTTTTAACTGCGCATGGAAGCAAACCGTTAGCCGTTCGCGTTCCATCATCTGATTATAATAATCGCATGTCTCCTGCCAGCGAGGGACGGCCAGATGCTTACCAATTATCCGGCGCATAGCTGCTGGCTGTTTTTCAACGAGATTAAGCGTCATCACTGTCATTTCCAGACCCTCCGGCTTTTCAGAAAGGTCAGAGCCTTTTTTAACGGACTCTGTTTTTTGGTGCGGATAATGATTCCCTTACGCCCCTTACCGTGGGTGATGGTGAAGTCAATCGCCCTGGGGCTTTCGTTACGCAATAACTGAGCAATACAACGAGGCTCATTCATACGGTTCTCCTTAACGTGGTTCACCGAGACCTAACCACATCAACCAGCCGTCACGAATCTCTTTAGGACGGCTTTCATAAGCCAGTTTTAGTCCGTTATTCCATGCCGGAAGGTATACCCAATATTCACCAGCACGCCCCGATACTGACTGAGGGTCAGTAATCTCAATAACTGGTAATTTCCCTTTCTCAATCATGCCCCTTACAGCTCTTGGAGTTTTGCCAATGAGTTTTGCAAACTCCTGATAAGGCACGGCATCAGTCACGCTTACAAGCTGTCTATTCATCTGCTACGATTCTCCCTTAGTGCTTCTAATGGCTCCTAATGGCTAATTATTGCCTAAAAGGATAACTCCAGAAGCACAACATTTCATACCATCAGCAAGAAATTACGCAATCGGAGTAATTATGTCAATAGACGTTTCGGAGAAGTTGAAGCTAATCCGTGAATCTGAAAGGTTAAACCGTAAAGAATTCAGTGAATTAACTGGTGTAGCCTACAGCTCACTTTCGAGCTATGAGAGCCGGTCAAAAAACGCTGGAGTTGAAGCCATAATGAAGGTCTTACAACATCCTAGATTTACTAAATATACTTTGTGGTTCATGACTGATCAGGTAGCTCCAGAAGCCGGGCAAATTGCGCCCGCTCTCGCACACTTTGGGCAAAACGAAACAACGTCGCCCCACTCCGGTCAAAAGACTGGTTAACAATTTATCGTGAATATATTCATCACAAGTGCCTACTATTGGTGGCTAAATTTCAGCCACCACGAAAAAAGCGATTAGTAGTAGCAAAAAAAAGTACCACTCGGAGGGTTTTCTGATGGCAATCAAAAAACTCGATGATGGTCGATATGAAGTGGACATCCGCCCTACTGGACGTAACGGAAAACGCATCCGTAGGAAGTTTGATAAGAAAAGCGAAGCTGTCGCTTTCGAAAAATACACGTTGTACAACCACCACAATAAAGAATGGCTATCAAAACCAACAGACAAACGACGTCTGTCGGAACTGACACAGATCTGGTGGGATTTAAAGGGTAAACACGAAGAGCATGGGAAATCTAATCTTGGAAAAATTGAAATCTTCACAAAAATAACGAATGACCCATGCGCATTTCAAATCACGAAATCCCTTATCAGCCAGTACTGCGCCACCCGAAGAAGTCAGGGTATTAAACCTTCGAGTATCAATCGTGATTTAACATGTATTAGCGGCATGTTTACAGCCCTGATTGAAGCGGAGTTATTCTTTGGTGAGCACCCTATCAGAGGGACAAAGAGGCTTAAGGAGGAAAAACCAGAAACAGGCTATCTCACACAGGAAGAAATTGCCTTACTGCTTGCAGCACTTGACGGCGACAATAAAAAGATTGCGATTCTTTGCCTGAGTACAGGAGCACGTTGGGGAGAAGCAGCTCGTTTGAAAGCAGAAAATATCATCCATAACCGCGTCACGTTTGTTAAAACGAAAACAAACAAACCACGCACCGTCCCGATCTCAGAGGCTGTTGCCAAAATGATCGCGGATAACAAACGAGGTTTTTTATTCCCTGAAGCTGATTACCCTCGCTTCAGACGAACAATGAAAGCAATAAAACCGGATTTGCCAACGGGGCAAGCCACACATGCACTAAGGCACAGCTTTGCCACTCATTTCATGATTAATGGAGGAAGTATTATCACGCTACAACGGATACTAGGTCACACGCGGATTGAGCAAACTATGGTTTACGCTCATTTTGCGCCAGAGTACCTTCAGGACGCCATTTCTCTTAATCCGCTAAGAGGTGGTACTGAGGCCGAGAGTGTCCACACAGTGTCCACAGTAGAGTAACGTTTAAGGGCTTTCAGTGGTAATTTATGCCGCTCAAACCCGCATTGTACCGTTGAAAGCCCCTACTGGTGACACCCTAAATCTCCCTTACACGGGCTTATTTTTTTGTACCACGCTTTCATCCTGTTCTGACTCCGCCTTTTCTTTTCTGCTCTACACTATCTACAGACCAATCATAAAGGCAGACGACCATGGCAGATTTTCCCGCCAGCTTACTGATTCTTAACGGCAAAAGTGCTGGCAATGAGATATTGCGCGAAGCGATTATGCTGTTGCGTGAGGAAGGAATGACGATCCATGTACGAACCACCTGGGAGAAAGATGATGCCGCGCGTTATGTTGCTGAAGCCCGTCAGCTTGGCGTTGCAACGGTAATTGCCGGAGGTGGAGATGGCACTATTAATGAAGTCTCCACGGCATTGATTCAGTGCGAAGGTGATGACATTCCTGCTTTGGGAATATTGCCGCTAGGTACAGCGAACGATTTTGCCACCAGTGTGGGTATTCCTGAAGCGCTGGATAAGGCACTTAAACTGGCAATTGCCGGTAACGCTATTGCGATTGATATGGCGCAGGTCAACAAACAAACCTGTTTTATCAACATGGCGACGGGCGGATTTGGTACGCGCATTACCACCGAAACACCGGAGAAATTAAAAGCCGCGCTGGGTGGCGTCTCTTACATCATTCACGGCTTAATGCGCATGGATACGTTGCAACCGGACCGCTGCGAAATCCGTGGTGAAAATTTTCACTGGCAAGGCGATGCGCTGGTTATTGGTATTGGCAACGGGCGTCAGGCCGGTGGCGGTCAGCAACTGTGCCCGAATGCGCTGATTAACGATGGGTTATTGCAACTGCGTATTTTCACCGGTGACGAAATTCTTCCCGCTCTCTTCTCAACCTTAAAACCTGATGAAGAAAACCCGAATATTGTTGAAGGCGCTTCGGCGTGGTTCGAGATACAAGCGCCGCATGAAATCACCTTTAACCTTGATGGCGAACCATTAAGTGGCCAACGTTTTCATATAGAAATACTTCCGGCGGCGTTGCGTTGTCGATTACCGCCGGACTGCCCGTTATTGCGCTAGTCAAAAATTTATTCTCTCCTGAACAGGGGTACATCAATTTTTGCCGGATGCGGTGCGAACGCCTTATCCGGCCTACGGGAGGTGTGTTGTTCGCAGGCCAGATAAATGAAGCACATCAGGCAATCGTAATTTTGCTATCGAGATAAACGTCCTGCACGGCGTTAATCAGTTTCACGCCGTCGGCCATCGATTTCTTGAACGCTTTACGCCCGAGAATCAGCCCCATTCCGCCCGCGCGTTTGTTGATAACCGCAGTACGCACCGCATCGCTAAGGTCGGTTTCACCGCCCGCGGCACCGCCGGAGTTAATCAGCCCTGCGCGCCCCATATAACAGTTAGCTAACTGATAACGCACCAGGTCAATCGGGTTTTCGCTGGTTAACTTGCTGTAAACGCGATCGTCGGTATAACCGTAATTAATCGCTTTATAGCCGCCGTTATTCTCCGCCATTTTTTGTTTGACAATATCCGCGCCAATGGTCGCCGCCAGATGGTTCGCCTGACCGGTCAGGTCAGCGGAAACATGGTAATCGATGCCCTCTTTCTTAAAGGCGGAGTTGCGCAAATAAGCCCACAGCACGGTCACCATGCCCAGCTCATGTGCACGTTCAAAGGCCGCAGAAATTTCTTCAATCTGCCGACGTGACTCTTGCGAGCCAAAATAGATGGTCGCGCCAACTGCCACTGCTCCCATGTTGAACGCCTGCTCTACACTGGCATACAGCGTTTGATCGTAGGTGTTTGGGTAACTTAGCGTCTCGTTGTGGTTGAGTTTGACGAGGAATGGAATGCGGTGAGCGTAACGCCGCGATACCGATGCCAGCACGCCATAAGTTGACGCCACACAGTTACAGCCCGCTTCTATCGCCAGTTCAACAATGTTTTTCGGGTCGAAATAGAGCGGGTTAGCAGCAAATGAAGCCCCCGCGGAGTGCTCGACCCCCTGGTCAACCGGCAGAATAGAAAGATACCCGGTTCCGGCCAGACGCCCGGTGTTATACAGCGTCTGCATATTACGCAGCACCGCTGGCGGACGATTATTGTCAATCATCACGCGGTCTACGTAGTCATGTCCGGGGAGATAAAGCTGGTCAGAAGGAATAGTCATACAACGATGCTGTAAAAGGTTGTCGGCATCTTTGCCAAGCAACTGCGCAATATCTGTCATTACTATGCTCCCGTAAATTCCGATTGGATATCGGCTATGGATTGTCCTGGCCCACCTTTTGCGGGCAATTATAATCCTGGTCGTTATGAGCTATTTTTTCCATCTTTCGGCTGTTTTTTCAGCGTTTCCTGTTGGCACGACTCATCAGAAAAAGTGTTACCACGGTCAAGATTTCACCACAAAGGTATTTAAAAGGTATCACCAAATGGTATTGTCAGCGCGTACCTTACATTACCTGTCATGAAGGAATCAAAAGATGAAAACAACAGCAAAGCTGTCGTTCATGATGTTTGTTGAATGGTTTATCTGGGGCGCGTGGTTTGTACCATTGTGGCTGTGGTTAAGTAAAAGCGGGTTTAGTGCCGGAGAAATTAGCTGGTCGTATGCCTGTACCGCCATCGCGGCGATCCTGTCCCCTATTCTGGTTGGCTCCATCACTGACCGCTTTTTCTCGGCGCAGAAAGTGCTGGCTGTATTGATGTTCGCTGGTGCAGTGCTGATGTATTTCGCTGCGCAACAGACCACTTTTGCCGGATTCTTCCCGTTACTGCTGGCCTACTCGCTAACCTATATGCCGACCATTGCACTGACTAATAGCATCGCCTTTGCCAACGTGCCGGATGTGGAACGTGATTTCCCACGCATTCGTGTGATGGGTACTATCGGCTGGATTGCCTCTGGTCTGGCATGTGGATTCTTGCCGCAAATGCTGGGTTATGCCGATATCTCACCGACTAATATTCCGCTGCTGATTACCGCCGGAAGTTCTGCTCTGCTCGGTGTGTTTGCATGTTTCCTACCCGACACACCACCAAAAAGCACTGGCAAAATGGATATTAAAGTCATGCTTGGCCTGGATGCACTGATCCTGCTGCGCGATAAAAACTTCCTCGTCTTTTTCTTCTGTTCATTCCTGTTTGCTATGCCGCTGGCGTTCTATTACATCTTTGCCAACGGTTATCTGACCGAAGTCGGTATGAAAAACGCGACCGGCTGGATGACGCTCGGCCAGTTCTCTGAAATCTTCTTTATGCTGGCATTGCCGTTTTTCACCAAACGATTTGGTATCAAAAAGGTATTATTACTTGGTCTGGTCACCGCTGCGATTCGTTATGGCTTCTTTATTTACGGCAGCGCGGATGAATATTTCACCTACGCACTATTGTTCCTCGGCATTTTGCTGCACGGCGTAAGTTACGATTTTTACTACGTTACCGCATACATCTATGTCGACAAAAAAGCCCCCGTGCACATGCGTACTGCCGCGCAGGGGTTGATTACGCTCTGCTGCCAAGGTTTCGGTAGTTTGCTCGGCTATCGTCTTGGCGGCGTGATGATGGAAATGATGTTCGCTTATCAGGAACCAGTCAACGGGCTGACCTTCAACTGGGCCGGGATATGGGCTTTCGGTGCGGTGATGATTGCCATTATCGCCGTGCTGTTCATGATTTTTTTCCGCGAATCCGACAACGAAATTACGGCTATTAGGGTCGATGATCGCGATATTGCGTTGACACAAGGGGAAGCAAAATGAAAACAGAACGTATTCTCGGTGCTCTTTACGGGCAGGCGTTAGGGGATGCGATGGGGATGCCCTCCGAGCTTTGGCCGCGCAGCCGCGTCAAAGCGCATTTTGGCTGGATTGACCGTTTTCTGCCCGGCCCAAAGGAGAATAACGCGGCCTGCTATTTTAACCGCGCCGAATTTACCGACGACACCTCGATGGCGCTGTGCCTGGCGGATGCGTTGCTGGAACGCGAAGGCGAGATCGACCCGGATCTGATTGGGCGTAAAATCCTCGACTGGGCACTGCGTTTCGACGCCTTCAACAAAAACGTGCTTGGCCCGACCTCAAAAATTGCGCTTAACGCCATTCGCGACGGTAAACCCGTCGCTGAACTGGAAAACAACGGTGTGACTAACGGTGCGGCGATGCGCGTCTCACCATTGGGGTGTTTACTCCCGGCGCGTGATGTTGATTCCTTTATTGATGATGTGGCGCTGGCGTCCAGCCCGACCCATAAATCCGATCTGGCGATTGCGGGGGCGGTGGTTATTGCATGGGCGATTTCTCGTGCCATTGACGGCGAAAGCTGGTCAGCGATTGTTGATTCTCTACCCTCGATTGCGCGACATGCTCAACAAAAACGCATCACTACCTTCAGCGCCTCACTGGCGGCACGTCTGGAGATTGCACTAAAAATCGTTCGTCACGCCGACGGCACCGAATCTGCCAGCGAACAGCTATATCAAGTGATTGGCGCAGGCACCAGCACTATTGAGTCCGTTCCGTGCGCCATTGCGCTGGTTGAACTGGCACAAACCGATCCGAACCGCTGCGCTATTCTGTGCGCCAATCTTGGTGGTGACACTGACACCATCGGCGCTATGGCGACGGCGATTTGTGGCGCATTGCATGGCGTAAATGCTATCGATCCGGCATTAAAGGCTGAGCTGGATGCGGTTAATCAGCTTGATTTCAACCGCTATGCCACGGCGCTGGCGAAGTATCGCCAACAACGGGAGGCGGTATGAGCGGCACCAGGTTACACACGCTGCTGTCGCAATTAACTACGCGTCAACCGGTGATGGTTGTCGGTGCGGCTGTCATTGATGTGATCGCTGACGCTTACGCCCTGCCCTGGCGCGGGTGCGATATCGAACTGAAACAGCAGAGCGTAAATGTTGGCGGCTGTGCGCTGAACATTGCCGTGACGTTAAAACGCCTCGGTATAGAAGCGGATAACGCCCTGCCGCTCGGTCAGGGGGTGTGGTCGGAGATTATTCGTAACCGGATGGCAAAAGAGGGATTGCTCAGCCTGCTCGATAACGCCGAAGGCGATAACGGCTGGTGTCTGGCGCTGGTTGAACCTGATGGTGAACGTACCTTTATGTCGTTCAGCGGTGTGGAAAATCAGTGGAATAGCCAGTGGCTGACGCGATTAACCGTTGCACCAGATAGCCTGCTCTATTTTTCCGGTTATCAACTGTCCTCGCCCTGTGGCGAATTGTTAGTGGAATGGCTGGAAGGACTGCAAGACGTGACGCCGTTTATTGATTTCGGCCCGCGGATTGACGATATCTCGGATGCATTGCTTGCGCGCATCATGGCCTGTCGGCCACTGGTGTCGCTCAATCGCCAGGAAGCTGAGATTGCCGCCGAACGTTTTGCTTTATCCGCAAATATCACAATGCTTGGCACGCAATGGCAGGAGAAATTTGCCGCGCCGCTGATCGTTCGTCTCGATAAAGAAGGCGCGTGGTATTTCAGCAACAACGCTTCTGATTGCGTTCCGGCATTTCCAACGCAAGTCGTGGACACTATTGGCGCAGGTGATAGCCATGCTGGTGGCGTGCTTGCCGGACTGGCCTCCGGTCTCCCACTGGCAGACGCCGTATTGCTGGGCAATGCGGTAGCGTCGTGGGTTGTCGGACATCGCGGCGGTGATTGCGCGCCAACGCGCGAAGAACTACTCCTCACACACAAAAACGTATAGATCGCTGCGACAGTGGCTGATGCTGTACTCAATAGGCCGTTGCTGTTGGTCAAGCGCCACTTGCTTGATCACCAGCACCGGTATTTTGCTATCTAACTGAATATGTGACTGAAACTCGGCATCCGGCATTCGGGCGCTAACGCGGGAACGGGTGCGCAGGGGAAAGATACGCTGACTGCGGAAATAGTCATAGAGAGAAATACCGATGGCATCAACATCATGAATTAAATGCACTGGAACCCACGACTCTTCTATCGATACCGCTTCTTCATCCACATAGCGAATACGCTTAAGCAAGAAGACATCGCTGCCCGCGGCAATCGCCAGTTGCTGCGCAACTTCTTCGGGACACTTTACCACTCGCTTATTAACCCACAACGTATCGGGTTTTTTCCCACGCAACACCACCTGCTGAGAAAAACCTCGCGCTTCTTTCAACGAGTATTCGAAGATGTTGTTGATCTGCGTTCCGTAGCCACGCGAACGCGTCACCACTCCCTCTTCTTCCAGCGCCTGCATCGCCTTGCGCACCGTAATGCGCGAAACGCCGGTTAACTGACTTAAATCACGCTCGCCGGGCAAAATATTTCCATGCTCCAGCACCCCACTGCGCACGGCATTTTTTACCGTTTCGGCAAACTTAATATAAAGCGGCGTGTTGTCCGCCGCTAAAATACGTTCGTTCAGTTGAGCGATAAGCTGGGTATGCGCTTGTTCCATTTGTCTTTTTCCTGCCGGGGAGTCTGGTAGGAGTATATCACGCACCTATTGCCTTAGCAGTTTCTTCACCGCCAGCACATGTTTGCACGGCCCTCTTTCGCCCTGATATTTACTGAACCATTCACAGGTACAGCGTTCACCATTTGCATCGAGAATGACGGTATGTCGTACCCCACTTCCTTCAACTCGCGCCTCTGTTCTGGCTGGCTGCTGGCTAATAATTTCAACTTTGTTCTCTTGCAGTAATTTATCTGCCCCTTTCAGACGGGGATTCAGAGTCATTATGCGGGAGAGTTTGAACGGCAACTGGCGATAAAAATATGCATTATCGGTAAGGTCATAACCCAGTAATCCCATTGCCGCCAGTTGCGCGGCCAGGGTGTCGGTTTTTCCCAGCCACTGACTGCCACCAGAAGCAAAAAATGCCGGGCTAATGGTCTGGTTGGCCTGTGCATGCTCATCAAAAATAGTCAGCCAACTCTCATCAATCCCCTCATTTAGCGCATCCAGCGTCGCCCCTTCGCCAGAAAATCCACGCCAGCAATCACGAGATAAAGAAAGCGTAAAACGCAGATCGCCAAACCAGAGTTGCCAGGTGGTGGATTGCATATCTGGTTGCGCGAAGACCTGCAAACAATCAGCAAAAGGTAACAAGGGTTCCAGTAAGCGCAGACGATGCAGCCCGCCAATACAAATCGCATTGACTGATTTTACGGGCGAAAACTGTGGTGTCGTACCACGCACCTGTAAATAGTAATCGGTTTTCACCTGCCCTTTGGGTAATGAGCGAAACAGTTGCTGCGCCTGGACTTTTGTGAACTGGTGACCTTTTGCTGATTGCGCAAGATAGACCTGCACACTACTCAAGCCTTTGATCCATTTCACCGGAAGTGGCACTTTGCGTTCAATAACCTTGTGATTTTCCAGATGTAACCCCACCGATTTCTGACCGACGGATAATGTAACATCTCCACTATTGCTTACCCCCGCTAATGCCGAAAGCATGGGCTGGTTAAAATCGACATTGGTCGTGCCGCTTTGTAAAAACTCACCGTTTAAGCCATCGGGCAAAATATCAAGCCGCGCATAAACTCCGGCACAATGAGAAAAGCCTTCAAAACGCACCCGTTCATATCCTGCGCTGACAATAGGATCTTTCAGTAGCGCCAGTTGCGCCAGTTGCGCAGGCGAAAGGTTAAAACTCGACTTCACCACATTGGAAAGTGCAATTAAACAGCGCGCCATCATAAAAGGTTGCCTGACCTGGCCGATAAAAAAACAGGGCGCGTCAGACGCCTTTTGAATCTCGCTGTATTTCGCCAGGCGTAATTCATCTTTACCGTTCGTTTTGTGCAAAGCGGATGGGATGTTGTAACTATAAGTGAGTATCTCTTCCATTTATGACTTCCTTGTAAGTTCGTGTTGCAGCTCGTTGAGCTTTTTATAGTTGGTGATTTTTACCGTACTCAAATGGCTATCCATTGCACTTACCATCTCAAGTAATGCCTGATTGTGGCGGAAACTGATATTGATAAGCGACTGCATGGCGAGATCGGTGAAGCGTTTGAGTGGTGCCCAGCTCTCTTTTTCAAGCTGCCCCAGAATGTCGCCGATATGGGCAGAATTGATACCTTGTGGGTAACGTAGCTTCTCAATCCATAACTCTCCGGCAAGTGCACGGACAGTTTTGTCAGAGTGAAGCATACAAAGCGCGGTAAGCAAATGCCCTACTGGAGAAAGTGGCAATGGTAGATCATACAGGGCCTGAAGGATCTCCAGATTCGATTTCGTTGATGAAATGTTTGGATCATGAAAATTCATTTCAATATAACGCATGAGTGTGACATCACCCTGCCAGGGGAAAGCATACAGCGTTCGCCGCTTATACTCTCCGCCAAAGTAACTGTATTTATCGCAAGGCATGAAACTGTCAGCATAGAACAAAGTCATCTCCAGATTTTGAACAGCCGTTGTGACGTCAAAGTTGAATGTTCGAACAGGGAGGTGAGCTTTGTTTTCCTTGATGAACCAGGGGAACATATTGCTTAATAACGCCATCGGTAACGCATGTTTTTCCAGCAATGCATACCCTACATCAAAAGAGGTTGTATCAGCGTTCACCGCACTGCGGGTAATAATGGCCGCCAGTTTCCATTCATCATGCGCAACGTGTGCTAATGCGTCTTGCTCACCGGATAACAAATATCGCACTAATGCAGCATATCCGGGGTTAAGTTGTGAAATGTCAGGCTGATTGCCAATAAATACACACCGTTGAATCGCAAGTTGCATATCCTGACTACAAGGCTCCACACCCGCATTCTGGTATTGCAAAAGGCGCTGAACAAACACCGCCGGGTCAATAAAGCAAGGTAGATGCGTGGGTGTTGAAAGCAAAGGCAGATTTGCCTGGTTTGTTAATAACAACAGAATATTTTTGAAAAACGCAATCCATGAGCGGTTTCGTTTTTTGTTCTCTGTATCATAGGAATGAAACCCCCAGTCTATCTTTTTCCATTTGTCAGTTGTATTTTTTAAACTCTTAAAATCTTCATACATTATTTTAATTTTTGCTGTCTGTAGTGGAAAACGTGAGATAAGTTCTGCCGCATATTCCATAAAGAAAAAGCCCAGCATTCCTTCAAAAAAAGAAATATGTTCAGATGCCTCAAGCGCCTGCATAAACGCCGGTTCCAGTTGGTTCACATTCTCTTCATTAATTTCAGGAGCAAAACGTAATAATGCGGCTGGTAACAGGTCAAAGTGATACGACTCGACGTTATGAAATGCCTGGCCTGCCAGGAAGACAAAATCATCCCAGGTTTCAATTTCTGCGATACGGTTATCTTCACGAATCAGTGGAAATACGGGAGAAAGTTCAGCAGATTTATCGGACGTAAGCGGCGTAACATCAAGAAAGTCGGTTAATAAATCACGAGCGCCTGTAAGCAGATTATCGCCATAACGACTTAATAACGAACTTATTTCTGGTTCTAAGGGACTGGCATATTTTGCAATTAACTTCGCTGCTTTATTTTGTAGCCCGACATCTTTGCTGAGGAATACCGTGGTGAGGTGTTGGCAGATTTCAAATTTTTTATCAGGGTGCAGTTTCGCCAGTTTATCAGCAATCGTTAATGCGCTATCGACAATACCTTTAGTGGTGAAAGAAAATAACTGTGGAAGGCAGGAGATAAACTCATCATGGTGAAATTGAGGATGTTCGGATATTTTTTTGATTGCCTGCAATGCCGTAGTGATAGGTTTACTGTGCGGGCAATAATATGTTGAAAATAGCGCCTCCTGAAGTTGCAAACATTCGTCCGCTGTCGGTTGCAGTGAAGAAAATAACGTTGCGTACCAGCATGTTTGTTCACGATTAAAATTACGATTAACCGCGAGCAAACTTTCTTTTAATACTTTTATTCTGTTGATGCGTTTTTCCGTGATATATTTTTTGAAGAAATATATCCATTTTCGTTCCCCGGCATCCTCAGGTTTACTTTCCTTTGGATACCACTGATCTGACCATGAAACACTGCACGGATAATTAAACACCATCCAGATATGATCGTCTAAAGAAAAACGATGGTTTTCAAGAGTTGATGCTGAAGTAATTTTATTAACAATAACCTGCGGTGTAATATTACCAACATATTTTTCGGCAATCCAGTCGCAGAGAGTGGCATAATCTATTGAAAAATCTCCACCTTTAATATCACCATTAATATAATCAGTAAGCCATTCCGGGCAGTGCCATTTGAGTGTTTGTTTAACTGCCTCATTAGAACTCAACAAGTTACGTTCAATATTTTTACAGTCTTTTCGTGCATAGCAACTGATGATCGCCACGCTAAGCATCTCTAACTGATTTTTTGTACCATCTTGCTGGTAAGTTCTTCCACGAAAACCACCGATGCTTACTTCATGCCATTGATACTCGCCTAATCGTTTCACGTCTTTCTTTATAAGCGGCACTAAATTTTTCCGCTGCTTATCATCCAGCGACTTCAGAAATGCTAATAATTGTTCTGAATTCCCTGATTCAATGATTTTGCTGTAATGCTCTTGAGTCGTATCCATTATTCTCCTCTCTGAATATCTTTTTTTATACGTACTAAATTAGCTTTTACAATGCAGCACCAAACCTTCAAGTTCCTGCCGTAGTTCAGTCAGCTTTTTGTAATTGGTGATTTTTACCGTGCTCAAATGGCTATCCATTGCACATACCATCTCAAGTAATGCCTGATTGTGCCGGAAACTGATATTGATAAGCGACTGCATGGCGAGATCGGTAAAGCGTTTGAGTGGTGCCCAGCTCTCTTTTTCCAACCGTCCAAGGATGTCGCCGATATGGGTAGAATTCACACCTTGTGGATAACGCAGCTTTTCAATCCATAGTTCGCCAGCAAGAGCACGCACCGTTTTGTCGGCGTGAAGCATGCAAAAAGCGGTAAGTAGATGACCCATGGGTGAAAGTGGCAAAGGCAGTTCAAGCATGGCCTGAAGCAGGTTAATGATCTCTCTGGCTTCTTTAGAAGCATTTTTAAAATTAATTGCTATGAAGCGCGCCAGCATTGCCTCACTATGCCAGGGGAAAGAGAATAATATTCGCTTTCGATCTGCACTATGCCCTTCAGGAAACCGCATAAAACTATATTCATAAAATAATGTTGAATTTTCATCGTGCCAATAACGGGGAATATCAAAATGGAGTTGCTTATAAACAATTTCTTTATTGGTATATTGATTCTGGTTAACTTTTGTTAATAATTTCCAATCATACTTATTTTTCAATATTTCTACCGGAGTGTCTCGCTTCGCCAATAACAAATTCCCTCTGGTATAAGAATCAACATCGGGTAAAAAAACCTGACGTGTTAAAATTGCAGTAAGCACTAGATCATCATCATTTACGGCGTCCAGAGAAGAAACATTACCAGAGCGCAAGTAGTTCATCAGTTCTGAATATTGGCGGTTAAAATCATTGGGCAACAGGCTTTCTGTGCCTGGAACACATCGCTGTATCGCGAGTTGAAAATCGAATCCGCAAGGTGATTCTCCAGCCTGCTGATATCGATATAGACGGTCAATTAAAATACGTGGTTCAATAAAACAGGGAAGATGAGTTGGTGTCGAAAGCAACGGTAGGCCGCTTGATTTTTTAAGTAATGTAAGTGTGTTTAATAAAATATTAATCCATGGCTGAAATACTGCTTTCGTTGATTTCTGCCACTCATTAAATCCCCAATTTAGCTTTTGATACTTATCTTGATGATTAATTAGCTCATGATATTTTTGACATTGCCTGTCAATATTTTCATTGTGATATTTTGTTTGGATAAAATCTGCAAACTCCATAAAGAAACTTGCCAGTATTTTATCGAAACTTCCTTGAGTACCTGACCAGGTATGAAGTGTTTTCAAAGCATTGGCAAAAGCGGGTTTCAATTGTTCAATATTGTCTTTATTAATTTGTTCTGAAAAACGTAACAGTGCCGCAGGGAGTTGGTCAAAAGAAAAGGAGTCAAGATTATGAAACGCCCTACCAACCAGGAAAATAAAATCATCCCAGGTTTCAATTTCGGGGATACGATTATCATCACGAATCAGCGGCATAACCGGGTACAATTGTACCGTTTCATCAACAACCATGGGTTTGGTATCAAGAAAGTCAGTTAATAATTCCCGAGCGCCAATAAGTATGTTATCGGAGTAACTCATTAATAGTGAGCTTAGTTCAGGTTCAGTAGGGCTACCGTATTTGGAAATTAATTTTGCTGCTTTATTTTGCAAACTGGCATCTTTATTTATAAAGACTCCCGTCAGATGTTGACAGATTTCCGCCCTTTTCTCGGGATTCTGCTTCGCAAGTTTATCGGTAATGGTTAAAGTGCTATCAACAACGCCTTTGGTCGTTGACGATAACAGTAATGGTAATTGGGTAAGAAACTCATCACGATGAAAATCGTCGTTATCAAGGATCTTTTTGATAGCCTGTAGGGACGTCGTAACAGGTTTACTATGCGGACAACAAAATGTTGCTATGAGTTCATCCTGAAGTTGCAAGCATTCATCACCAGTCGGCTCCAGTGCGCTGAATAATGTGGCATAAAAATTCGTTTGATCTTTATTAAAACCACGATTAACGGCCAGAAGGCTTTCATTAAGAAGGCGGAAGCGATCTAAGCGTTGGTTTTTTGTGTATGTTTTTATAGACTCCAGCCATCGGGTAGAAAGATAGTTCGGATAGTGAAATACTAACCAGATATGCTCTTCAAAATAAAAGGGATACTTTTCCAGTGACTCATGTGGAGGAACTAATGTTTGTGCTATTGTTTCATCCTCCAGAGTCTGACGTTCCAGATACCCCTGACTTAACCATTCGGCTAACTCTTCATAAAATATAAAACCGTAGCCACGTTTATGAGATTCCTGTATATACAAGTTTATAAATTTAGCAAACCATGGTGGACAATACCATTGAAGCACTCTGTTAATAGTATTATTTTGGCGAACTAATTGTGGCGAAAGTTTTTTATATCATTCCACGTAAAACAACTTAGTATAGCGACACCTAACATATCTAATTGAACAGCAGTAGCCTTATACCGCCCACTTTGTCGGTCAAACTGTTCGTATAACCGTTTTACATCCCTTTTAATCAACGGCACCAACGTATTGCGCAGTTTTTCATCCTGCGTTTTCAAGAAAGCAATAAACTGCTCTGAATTTCCCGACTCAATAATATTAGTGTATTGTTCTTTAATATCGGTCACTCTTCACATCCTTGTAGAGTAAATTCATTAAGATAAGCTATTAATTTTTTTATAATTAATGGGGAGTTCTTTGTCACCAGCCAGTGTGATGCAATTCTCAACAATTTTCTTTTGGAATTTTCGTACTGCTGGATCGCTGTTGTGGTTATCAAGATATTCTATAAATCTATTAACCGGAGCATACTTATTCATCAATAAATAAGCAATACATTCAGACAGATAGTGACTGTCTATAAAGTTATGCTGGATAGCCAATTGTATATATTCAGCGGCCAAATTGCGGCTAATTTTTTTCTCAAAAAGTAAACAAACTGCAATGTAGATCCAACCTGCGTGATGAACGTGAAGTTGTTTTTCAAGTAAATATTGCAAAGGGTATAAACATTCTTCAACCCCATCGACTTCGTTTCCCGTTGCTGTATCTGGAACAAAAAAACTTAACCAGCAATCTGGATAATTTGGCACCAGGGATAAATAATACAAAAAGTCCTTCCAGTGACAACACTCATCACGACGGAGACTAATATAGTAATAATGAGCAGGATAAGAGTGAAGACTATCTCTCTTCCCGTAATGAATCACACTGTTATTTAATACCAGTCTGTACCAGGTTTTATATTTATTCTTATCAATTAATATGCGATATGTACAGGTAAATGGTTGGAGGATGCCAGGCCAACTCACCAGCTCTTTGGCGATAGATTCATATTGTGGAAACACCCCGTTTGTACTTCGGGTACGTGTAATCTGCGTCCAGAGTGGTAAAAACGCATCATTTGTTGCCGATATTTCATCAGTGATCCCCAACAAATATTGCACCGCCTGGGCATATTTCCCTGTTAACATTAATGCCTGTTGCTTCACTTCTGCTATTATCTCGCCAGGCAAAATACGATTACAGGCGACAATTAAATCATCAAGATCAACCGGATAATTCTCGCGTTCGTGGGCCAATAATCGCTCCACCAATATTTGCGGCGAAACATAGAACGGCGTGTGACTTGGTGTTGCCAGTAACGTTAAGTGGCAGTTATCACGCAGTCGCGCCAGCACCAGTTGGTTTTGGTTCTGTAAATGCGGTAAACGCCGTTCATGCCACTCTGGCGTTGATGCGTATTCATCATTAAACCACTGCTGAAAAAAATCCCGCAGGCTATAGAGTATTGATGATCCGAGATACTTTTTATGCAATTTTTTATAATAGGGTTGCAATTGTTTTTTATAATCACCAGGAAGTTTATCTTGCAAAGCAATAATCCCGGCATAAAAAATCTCAATATCCAGTTCTTCTTTATTTTCCAACATTTTTCCTGTTTGAAACAACACCCCATCCCAGCTATCAGGAATAATGACCATCTCATGTTGTAGCATGGGAATTACATAACCTTCGCCCAACGGTGAATCACATTGCAACAGTGCCAGTACACTGTGCTTTAAGCTCCCCAACCATGGCTCAGCTAACGCGGCCACATCCTGTGCTGATTGGTATTTCATCATTAATTCAACTGTGCGTAGTTGTAATTTTTCGGTGCGCTGAATTAAGGTGCCAGATACGTTTTTCGCCAGTGTTGTACGATATTGGGGATAGCGTTCTGCCAACACCTCGGCAATATCAAGTGCTAAGAATAATATTTTATCGCATTTTTCACGTCCGCTAATAACCGGAAAATACTGCATAAATGATGAATGGTCAAACTCAGGATGACAGCAAAATGTTTGTATCATCTGAATAACAAAATTTACTACCGTATTATTACTGGCATTCAGTCCTAAAAATAATAATTGCTGGTTAGCAATCCATTCATCCTCTTGCGGGTTAAACATCTTTATTAGACGAATATGCCAGTTAAGGCGATCTTTTTTAAAGTTATTTGTTAATGAAGTTAATAATTCCTTGATTAATTGACGAGGCAGAAGATTTTCCGCAATCAGTTGCATAAACACATCATCCCAGTACTCGGTAACAACACCACACTGATGTGAGTTGTCGGCCTTATGGAAGTGGCTTTGCAAAAGCACTGGGACGTCATATTGCGGGAATGGTAAAATGACCTTTTCTATTACCTGTGAATTCTCCCGCATCCAAACAATTTCATTCTGAGCATTACGAGTATAAATCTCAATGTGAAATAATGCGTTGGCAAATGCTGATTCGTCAAAAATAACCCAACCATGTTTATAGCAGCTCCATAGAAGGCGGATATCTGGGTATGTATGCGGCGTGCGCAAACAATCCTTAAGCACACTATCCAGATAATCAGGAGGGCAATGGGTAAAAAAAGTAATTAGTGCATCGTGTATAGTATGATAACGACTTCTGCTAACTTCATGAAGCAATGTATGTTTCACTGGCCAGCTAACTGGAAACATTTTTTGTTCTGCATAACTGCGAGCACAAACAATTTTTGTCAAAGAGATTACATCGTCTACACATTCACCCAAACAAAGTGATTTATAATCAAGCGTCAACAATTCCTTTAAGGTAGTAATTCGCTCAACTTCGGTTAATGACAATGCCCAGTCTACAATGGCTGAATAATTTTTTTGTTGAATGAGTTCTACAGGTATCATCAGATAGTCTCTTCCATGAAATTTTATCAATGATACCAAGTTGTTTACCTGTTTTATCAGCCCCCGAAATTCTGATTTTTATAATTTACTTCGTAAGTGTGTCTCCCACAAATGCCTGCAGCTCCTCCACCGTGCCATTAAACACATTAAAATCCACCGGACCATTTACGCCATCCACCTGTCCACGGTCGGAATGCTGCCAGAAATGCCAGGCCAGGCCGTCATTGTCCGGGCGTCGCTGATAATAATGGGCCACCCACCACGGGTATTCATTGAAATATCCCGCCAGATTCGTGTGATAAAACGTCGCCCCCGCATAAATAATCGGCTTTTTGCCCGTGCTCTTTTCAACCATTTTTAGCCACTGACTTACCCGCTTGCGTAATTCTTTTGCCGATAATTTCCCACGTTCTTCTACGTCCAGCACCGCTGGCAGATCGCCTTGTGAGAAATCCACCGTTTGCAGAAATAATCGCGCCTGAACGGAAGCTGAGACCGACGGAGAAAAATAGTGATATGCCCCGCGCAATAAGCCATTTTTGTGGCTTTGACGCCAGTTACGCGAGAAATACGGGTCTACCAGCTTTTCGCCTTCCGTAGCCTTAATAAAAGCAAACTGTAAGCGGATACCATTGTCGCGCATTTTTGCGACACGTTGCCAGTCGATCCGCGCCTGCCAGCGTGAAACATCAATACCATGAATGGTGTAATTGGCAGGGATTCGAATAGCAAAAGATTTGACCGGGCGATAACCATAAAAGTGGATGTAGTCTTTAATCTGAATTGCTGTCGACCAGAAAAAATTCACCGTCTGACGAGGATAAATCGCCACGATGGAAATTAGCCCCAGAGCGCAGAACAAGGCGGTGAATTTTTTTCGACTGGCTATTTTTAGCTGCATTGGTTTCATCCCTGAATTTCAGCGCGAACACGCTGAAAAATGCCAAAGCAGCTATAGTATGATGCTCACCACCAGGCGTGAAAGTGGTGAACCGGACCATTCCCGTGGCCAACTTCCAGCGTGTCGGCCTGGGCTAACGCCGCTGATAGCCAGCTTTTTGCTTCCTGTACGGTGTCAGCCCAATTCGTGTGACGCGGACGCAGCGCTGCCAGCGCCGCAGATAATGTACAACCAGTGCCATGCGTGTTTTTGGTCATAATACGCGGTGCGGTAAACCGTTGTTCGCCGTCGCGGGTAAACAACCAGTCCGGGCTTTGCTCATCATCCAGATGACCACCTTTCATCAACACGGCACCACAGCCCATCGCCAATAATTCACGCCCCTGCTCCAGCATTTCCTGTTCATTACGCGCGTGTGGAGAATCGAGTAAAGCAGCAGCCTCCGGCAAATTTGGGGTGATTAATGAAACCTGCGGCAATAATTGACTGCGTAGCGTGGCAACCGCCGAAGGTGAAAGCAGCGGATCACCGCTTTTAGCCAGCATAACGGTATCCAGCACCACGTTTTGGATCTGGTAACGTTGCAGCCGTTCTGCCACCGCTTCAACAATATCCGTCTCTGCCAGCATGCCGATTTTGGTGGTATCGATTCGCACATCGCTGAACACTGAGTCGAGTTGTGCGGCAACAAAGTCAGGCTCAATGCGATACACCGACTGTACACCGCGGGTATTTTGCGCCACCAGTGCGGTGATTACCGAACAACCATAAGCGCCAAGTGCCGAGAAAGTTTTAAGATCGGCCTGAATCCCCGCACCACCACTCGGATCAGTACCGGCAATCGTCAGAGCGTTAACCCGTTTCATGCCTGCACCTCCTGCGTCAGTTGCCAGAGCGCATCAAGGAAATGGGGGATAAAACTGCCCGGCCCTTCGCTTCTGGCGACCGCACGTTCTCCGGCTTGTTTCATCCAGTGGCAGGCAGATGCAACATTTTCCAGCGTATCGCCCGGTAATGCACAACTGGCAGCGACAACTGCCGATAATGCACAACCAGTTCCTACTACTTTGGTCATTAACGGATCGCCGCCGTGAATGCCAACGATGCGACGACCATCGGTAACATAATCTACCTCGCCCGTGACCACGACGACAGCCCCGGTTTCATTCGCCAGTGTTTGTGCTGCGGGTAACGCGTTGGCTGCGGCGTCGGTGGAATCCACACCGCGACCACCATTGGCGATACCAGCTAATGCCATAATTTCAGAGGCATTACCGCGTATCGCCGCTGGCTTTAACGATAAAAGTTCGTGGCAAAAATGACGGCGATATTCGAGTGCGCCAACCGCGACCGGATCAAGCGTCCAGGGGGTTTGGGAGCGTGTTGCCTGTTCTACGGCAGCACGCATCGCTTGTGCTCGTAGCTGCGTCAGTGTGCCTACGTTAATCAACAAGGCACTGGCGATGGCCGCAAACTGACTGGCCTCTTCGGTTTCGATAACCATCGCTGGCGATGCACCGAGCGCCAGTAAGGTATTGGCAGTAAAGGTTTGCACCACATCATTGGTCATGCAATGCACAAGGGGAGAGAGTTGGTGAAAGAGGTGTAACATGCGCGCAGATTGCGCGGAACTCAGCAGGTCGACTTGCATAGTTTGCTCCTGCCATAACGTGAAGAAGCAATGACCTGATGGTCTGTGACTTCCCTACGCTGGCATTATCCAGATCAGGTGATACGGGTATTTCTCAGCCTTCACGCAGAAGGGCACCCCGAGTCGTTTGGTTGAATCTCTATATTTTGTGCCAGCTTAGGGGAAGTGGCTTGCAGATGCAAGCTCGCCTCCATTAATTGCCTCTTCTCTGTGTACCCCATTTTGTACCCCATAGAAGGAATGAAAAAGAAACAATTAACGACTATCATTCAGATGGTGAAAACCATTGATTATATTAATTAGCTAATTAATATTATTTTTCTAAATTTGATAGGTGGGATAAACAATGACAGAACCCAGATCTACGAGAACATTAAGAAAGCCATTAGCAGCGCATCACGAAATAGCCAAACGATGGAAATGCACCTCCAGATGACCAAATATGTTGACCATCTGAAAAACGTCACGGAAAAAGAGTTTTGCGAAGGTGTAGGACTTAAAGCCAGCTTTGGTACAGAGTTCAGCAAAATGAGAAATCTTACCTAGCGACTCAAAGCTGCCGGACTTGACACCACGAAGTTATAAAAAACAAATCATCAATATATTACTTTTGTTTTCCAGACTTACTTGCATATGTTTCTACGAGCATAAAAAACAACAACCACCACATAGCTATTACCATAATAATGTTTTCCTTTTATATTAAACAGAGAAATAGAATTAGAGCGTGGAATAGATGAATTCTATTTTCTATAACTTCTTGAGGTTAAATGTAGAAAAAGACAGCTCTTTCATTTCAATAACACCGAAATTTGATAGCTGTTTCAGCCAGAATTTTAAACCTGACTCAGAGCAACCTGCCCGATGTAACACATCGCTATATTTTAGCGGTGTTGGCTTTCCTTTATAGAGGTAAGCAAGCGTTTCGTAGGTGTGTTTTCCGGTGTCGTTACACTGAATGCGGTCTACTTGATTTTTTACTAAATATTGGATCATAGTCCTCCTTATTAAAATGGAATGTCAAAATCGTCCTCTTCTGTCTCAGGTATCGTGTATATATGTTCTCTTCCTGTAAATTCAGAAACCACTATTGAAATTAGCCTGTATGCCTCTATGTTATCGCCCTGCGTTTCAGCTAAAGCCCACTCAAGGGCTGCTTCTGTTGGCTGTCCATTCGGTTTGCAAATAGTGACACCGCCCCAAGGAAGCTCTGTTTTTTCCTGCTGAATAGAGCGTGTTGTTTCTAGTGTTTTTTTATCTTCCGTAGGGGGAAGCTGTTCAGGAACAGCTTTAACAGTAGATACTTGCTCTGTCTGTGGCTTTTCTGCATTTACAGAGGCTTTCGCTTCTCTTGGTGCTGTAATATGTGCATCTGTAAAGGGTAATGCTTTATAGAGTGATGTTTGACCGTAGCGTGCCTCTACAGAAAGAACTCCGATATCAACAAACATATTTATAATATTGCGTACCTGACGATCACTAACCATTCCAATATTAGCTAATGTTTTTTGAGTAGCGTAACATTCTTGCCCTTGTTCATTGAATCCAGCTATATAGCTATAGATTTCAACGGCTGGCAGTGTAGCGGTGTATTCATTACCAGATGGTGAGTACCATTTTTTAAACATCTTCAACCATTGCTCAACAACTACATATTTTTGTTTACCATCTTTCTGATTTAGACATTTGGCTTTCGCTTCGGCAATTGTTTTGATATTTTTGATCATTTAGTTCCTCCTTTGTAAGGACTGTAATTAGTAGTTCATTAACAAGTTTTGGAATTGATTTCCCTTCTGCCTTTGCGCGATTTAACAACGCGTTATAAGTTGCAGAATCAAAATTAATATTCATTTGGTTTTCTCCTCTCCTGTTATTATTCTTTCTCTGCTTCTGCCTTACGCAGTTCATCAATAATCTTGAGTGCATCGTCAAAGCATTTTTCACGCTCTGGATAACCTCGACTCCTTGCCATATTACGATTCATTACTACTTGATGTCGTGTTAGCTCACCTTTTTTAAATGCCTCTACGACGTGTTCCGGTATAAACCATTTCATAAAAAACTCCTTATTCAGTTAAAAGAAAAACACCTTGCAAGCCTGACGGCTTCAAAGTGCATTGATTTTGATTATTTAGAGAAGAATGTTTTTCTGTCCCTCTAGTACCTATTATTACATATAAATAAACATTTGTCAATATCTTTTCATAAAAAATCAGATATTTTTCATGTAATTACATTTTTTCTTAGCGATTCGTGCTCTCCTGTGTAGTGCTATTCTTCATTACCAGCTAAAACGCTCTAAAACGCGTTCTAACGAAGTTTTGATAAAAGCAATACATTCTCTTATGTAATGGCTGTTTAGCTCGCCAGAGGCTTATTTAAGTGGCTTATTTTGTATTTGTTAGATGATGATAGATATAAAACAGAGAGTTCTTAGATTAGTTACTTTATAAAACGCTCTGTAAAGCCCTGTAGTGAGTTTATATATGTAGGCAAAGCGGTTTCCATTCTCTACCCTGCTTAATGCTGTTAGAGAAGCATTTAGACCCCTTATTTTTAATTACCTAAAGTATCCTCTATACATCTCTGTTATGAAACACCTCTGAATCTGAAGTGGTCAACAAAAACTGGCCACCGAGTTAGAGTTTTTCCAGTATCGATTTTCCGATTCGTTTGGGGGTAATCCACCGTTATATTCGTGCGGTCTTAGTGCGCTGTAATATCCAACGATATA
>NZ_PYQM01000050.1:0-23790 GCF_003027595.1 Escherichia sp. 20412-1
AAAAAAGTCAGAGAACTGAAGCTGGCTGACGCCACCATTACTGACATGCAGCAGCGCCAGCGTGATGTTGCTGCACTCGATGCAAAATACACAAAGGAGTTAGCCGATGCGAGAGCTGAAAATGAAACTCTGCGCGCTGACGTTGCCGCTGGTCGCCGCAGCCTGCGGGTCAACGCTACCTGTGTGTCCGCCACAGACAAGGCCACAGACAAGGCCACCGGCACCGCCCGCGTGGGTAATGCAGCCCGCCCCAGACTGGCAGACGCCGCTCAACGGAATTATTTCACCCTCAGAGAGCGACTGATGACGATGCAGAAGCAACTGGAAGGAGCACAGGAATATATCAGCACCCAGTGTCTTAAGTAGCCTGGATGTGTCACATCACTGAGTCAGAAAGTCATGGAGGCCAGTAATATATCTGTCTCCGGTGCCTGAGTAATTAATATGGATTGTAGACTGAAAGCAAAACATGAAATGTTCTGCCGTGAATATCTGGTCGATATGAACGCCACACAGGCGGCCATTCGCGCAGGATACGCTGCCAGTCGTGCACATGTTACCGGGTCAGAACTCTACAACAGGCCTGAAATTCGTGCCCGTATCAATGCGTTGAAGCAGGAGCGTATCGCGCAACTGGGCGTTGATGCGAATTACGTGCTGATGAGACTGGTGGAAATAGACCGGCTCGATGTGGCTGACATTCTCAATGACGATTTAAGTGTTAAGCATCTGAAAGACTGGCCTGAATCGTGGCGGCGGTATATTGGCGAGTTCAGCCTTGCTGAGATGTTTGAAGGGAGGGGCGATGACCGGGATACGGTCGGGATCCTCAAAAAGATTAAATGGCCTGATAAAGTTAAAAACCTTGAACTACTGGGACGCCACGTGGCTGTTCAGGCGTTTAAAGATAACGTCAAAAATGAGATCACAGGCGCAGATGGTGGACCTGTAAGAACTGAAACAACCAGCATGACGCCGGAGCAGGCAGCAGAGTTATACAAAAAAATGATGGGTTAGCTATGCCGTTACCTTTCCCTTTTGATTTTAAAAATCCGGATTATGTGCAGGTTTTTGAATGGCGAATGGAGCGGCTTGAGCGGATACGAAAAGACCCTGCAATGCTGCCAGCGCTGAAACAGTTTTATCGCACCAACCCCGCCCAGTTCATCATTGACTGGGGGATGACATTTGATCCCCGGAATATCGATTACGGTCTGCCTGTCACCATTCCTTTTCTGCTCTTTCCGAAGCAGGAAGAGTGGATCAACTGGATTATGGACAGATGGCGCAACCGGGAGAACGGCATCACCGAAAAATCGCGGGAAATGGGACTCAGTTGGACAGCGCTGGGGATGGCCTGTTCCCTCTGTTTGTTTAACCGGGAAATGGTTATTGGCTTCGGTTCCCGTAAGGAGGAATACGTTGACAGTACCGGTGATCCGAAGGCGCTGTTGTGGAAAGCCAGGAAGTTCATATCAATGCTTCCGGTGGAGTTTCGCGGCAACTGGAACGAGAAAAAAGATTCCCGTTTTATGCAGGTGGAATTCCCGGAAACCGGCGCCATTATCAAGGGGGAGGCGGGGGACAACATTGGTCGTGGTGACCGTACCACGCTCTATTTTGTCGATGAGGCCGCGTTTCTTGTCCGGCCGCAACTGGTTGATGCGGCGCTGTCGCAGACGACCCGTTGTCGTATCGACCTGTCTTCCGTTAACGGCATGGGCAACCCGTTCGCGCAGAAACGACACGGCGGCAAAATTCCCGTATTCACGTTTCACTGGCGCAGCGACCCGCGTAAGGATGAAGCCTGGTACCGGAAGGAGTGCGAGAAAATTGATAACCCGGTGGTGGTCGCTCAGGAGCTTGACCTTAACTATGCCGCGTCGGCAGAAGGTGTGCTGATCCCTGCTGAGTGGGTACAGGCTGCGATTGATGCGCATATCAAATTAAACATTCAGCCAACGGGACGTCGTCTTGGTGCGCTTGATATTGCTGATGAGGGTCGCGATAAAAACGCCTTTTCACGCCGCCACGGTTTCCTTCTGGAAGAGGTCACAGAATGGTCAGGCAAGGGCAGCGATATTTTCTCGACCGTGGAAAAAGCGTTCGGGCTCTGCGATGTCGCCGGTGTGGATGAACTGCGTTTTGATGAGGACGGACTCGGGGCTGGTGCCCGTGGAGACGCCAGGGTGATAAATGAGCGTCGTGTGGCGCAGCGTCGTCCCCGCATTCTGGCCACGCCGTTCAGGGGGAGCGGTTCCGTTTTTGATCCGGATAGCGAAGTAACACCCGGTGATAACGGTCAAAATGCGAGGCTGAACAGGGATTTTTTCGCCAATGCAAAAGCACAGGCATGGTGGCATCTGCGCAGGCTGTTCCGTAATACCTGGCGTGCCGTTGAGGAAAATCAGCCGTTTCATCCTGACGAAATTATCTCTGTATCCGGCCAGATTAAAGAGCTGGACAGACTCATTATGGAACTTTCTCAGCCCACATTTTCGGTGAACGGCGTGGGTAAAATCGTTATTGACAAGCAGCCGGACGGAACCAGGTCACCTAATAATGCCGACTCCGTCATGATTAACTTCGCCCCGATGGACCGGTCACTGGAAATCTGGGCATTACTCGGAAAACAGCGCTGATGAGCCGGAAAAAACAGAACAACGGGACAAAAGCCGTACCGACAGCGGACGGTTACACAAATTTTCAGGCGAGGATCGGGATACAGGCGCAGAACCAGCATGCGTCATCAACGTACCTGCCGAATTTCACAAGCCGTAACCGCATACTGCTTGAATGGGCTTACCGGTCTTCGTGGATCGTGGGTGCTGCGGTGGATTCGGTGGCTGACGATATGACCCGAAAAGGGCTACGCATAACCTCGGAAATCGACCCGAAGCGACGTGGTGTACTGGAGTCCATGTTTGATGACATGGCGCTCTGGGACAGACTTAACGACCTGATCAAGTGGTCCCGTCTGTATGGCGGGGCGGTGGGGTTTATCATGCTGGAAGGTCAGGCACCGTTTACGCCCCTGCGTCCTGAAACCATTGGTGAAGGGCAGTTTAAAGGGCTGCTGGTTCTTGACCGCTGGATGCTCGACCCGTCGCTGAGCCGACGAATAAAAACAATGGGGCCTGACCTGGGAAAACCTGAGTTCTATCAGGTACTGGACAACACGGCGGGTATTCCTGCGTGGAAAATTCATCACAGCCGCCTTATTCGTTTTGACGGGATCACCCTGCCATATCAGCAGGCGAAGACCGAAAACGAGTGGGGAATATCGGTTATCGAACGCATGTTTGACCGCCTGACAGCATTCGACAGTACCACCATGGGAACGGCACAACTGGTTTATAAAGCACACCTGCGAACGTTTTCCGTTGATAAATTGCGGGAGATTATCGCCATGGGTGGAGACCGTTATGATTCGTTGCTGAAGCATGTCGACATGATTCGACAGTTTCAGAGCAACGAGGGTATGACGCTGATGGATGCGAAAGATAAGTTTGAAGCGCATCAGTACGCGTTTTCCGGTCTTGACGGGGTGCTCGACAAAATTGCGGAACAGGTCTCGGGCGCCGTTGGTATCCCGCTGGTTCGTCTGTTCGGACAGTCTCCCTCTGGATTCTCAACCGGAGATACGGATTTGTCCAACTACTACGACAGCATCGGCACCCAGCAGGAGCGACGTTTACGCCAGCCGCTGCGGAAATTGCTTGATGTGATGTACCGCTCCGCGTTTGGTGAACCGCTTCCGGAAGATTTCACGTTCGAGTTTAACCCGCTGTGGCAGATGTCAGACCTGGATCGTTCTACGGTAGCGGTGAATACCACCAACGCAATCAGTACGGCACTGGGGGATGGCCTGATGACACTGAAAGCTGCCATGACCGATTTGCGTGAAAATTCTGACGTAACCGGTATCGGGGCATCCATTACCGACGAGGATATAGAGAATGCCGAAGACGAAGCGCCGCCCGGTATCGGCAAACCTGATGACGAACCGCAGGAGCCGTCAGGCGGAAATCCGCTATCGAACCAGCCTGCGCAGGATAGCGCGGGCGGTCGGAGACATCGTAAATGGTCACTACGATGGTTCAAATGACAGTATCACGGAAATTATTGAGGCGCTGGAACGCTACAGTGAAATCATCACCCCCTGGGCGACAAAGGTCGCGGAAAACTTTACCGCCGACATTGTGCGCAGGAATGATGAGCAGTGGCGCAAACACAGCAAAACCATCAGCCGTGAGCTACGCAATCTGGTAAACAATGCCCCGCCAGGGCAGGTGATGAAATCCATCGTTGCCGAACAGGTTAAGTACATCAAATCGCTCCCCCTCGAGGCTGCCAACAGGGTGTACGACATCCAGAATCGGGCGACAGAAGCTGTTGTGACCGGCGGGAGAGCGGAACATTTTGCTAAAGAAATTGCAGCATCGGGTGATATAGCAAAGTCCAGAGCTGACCTGATTGCCCGTACTGAACTTGGACGTGCAAACGGCGCGCTGGATCAGGCACGTGCGCTGTCAATTGGTTCGAATGGTTATATCTGGCGTACAGCCGAAGATGGTGACGTCAGGCATTCTCATCGGGAAATGGAAGGTAAATTTGTTGAATGGGGCAAACCTCCAACGCTTGACGGCATGACCGGTCACGCGGGCGAGCTGCCAAACTGCCGCTGCTATAAAGAAATTGTTTTTCCCACATCTCATTCTTATCCCGCCTGAATCGCAGGTAATCCATGAAGTATTTTTTTGAAAGTCAGCTTGGGGATACCCGGTATTGCCTGGCGGATGGTTCATTGCTGTGCAAAGACGTTCCGATCGCCAGGACAGGAACACAGCTTTACTCCTCTGAAGACCTTCCGGATATCCGCGCGGATCCGTACGGACGTATAACCGTGAACCGGATGCCGGAGGAAGTGTTCAGCGAAGAAACTCTCGCCTCGTTTGAAGGGATGAGTGTCACCGTGCTGCATCCGGAGGATGACGAGGGGAATATCCTGTTCATCAATCCCGGTAACTGGCGTGGACTGGCTGTCGGACATCTGCAGAACGTCCGGCGGGGAGAGGGTGAACAGTCCGATCTTGTGCTTGCGGATCTGGTTATCAAAGATGAAATCGCAATAGCCCTGATAGATGAAGGGCTTCGTGAAGTCTCCTGCGGGTACAACGCCGAGTACCAGCAGCTTTCGCCGGGTAAGGCGAACCAGAAAATGATCCGGGGTAATCATGTGGCTCTTGTCCCTAAGGCGAGGGCCGGTAAACGTTGCAAAATTGGAGACAGTCATACAATGGCAACATCGAAGAAAAACTGGTTGATGCGACTGAAAAACGCCATCAGAACGGGGGATGCTGATACAGCAAGCGCCCTGCTGGAAGAAGCGCCGCCGGAAGTGACCGGAGACAGCGGCGATTCACCGTCAGGTGTGAACCTGAACATCAATCTTCCTCCACAACAGCCTCTGCCGGACAAATCGCCTGAGATGGGCGGCAGTGAAAACACCGCCGACGGCGACGATGACCTGAAAACGTTACTGCGCGCACTTCTGGCTAAGCTGGAAGGGCAGCAGTCCGGGGATTCTGCCGGAGATGTCCCGGAACAGGAAAATGATACGGAGCTGACAGGGGACAGCGACGGGGAAGACAAAGAACAGGAAGCCATCGTCACGGGGGATATGGCATATCGTGCGGAACTGATTACGCCGGGCATTGACCTCAGCAGGAGGGTAAAACCCACGGCGTTCAAACGTCGGGTGCTGACCTCCGCTGATCATGCACTTGTACGTCAGGTTGTGGGTGACGCCAGTATTAATGACCTGCCAAAATTTGCTGTCGATATAGCCTTCAATGCGGTATCGGAACTGGCTAAAGGGCGTAACACCCGACCGACCACCGATGCCCGGCCTTCGTCCGGGACGTTACGATCCATTTCGGAACTGAATAAAGCCCACGCGACTTTCTGGGAAAAACACAAAGGATAAATCATGAATAACGTATTTCTGTACCGGATGCCTCTGGGCATTGCCGGGGCGGTTTCACGCCTCCGTGATCTGACGGTTGAGCCTGCCATTCTGGACGCAGATAACATGTTTCCGGCATACGGGCTCGCTGGCAAGTACAACGGTGAAAACTTTGTCCCGCTGGCGGAGGGGGATACCGCTGATGTCATTAAAGGATTCCTGATTCGCCCCTGGCCGACAACGGCGAACCCCGACCTTGTTCGCCAGGTCGGAACGGGGCATCGCTGGTCGGGTGACATTCTTAAACGTGGTTACATGACGGTAAACGTGGGCGGTGATGCTTCTATGGTCACGAAGGGCGGTGCTGTCTGGGTGCGTGTCAGCAACCCGACGGATGACAGCCCCCTGGGGGCCATTCTGGCCGCTGAAGACGGCACCAGCGCGGTTATCGTGCCTGATGCTGAGTTTACCGGTGCCGGTGATGCCGACGGTAACGTCGAAATTTCGTACAAGATTTAAGGAACACGTCAATGCATACATTCGATCAGGCCACGGTGGACAGTACCGGGGTTTTTCTTGTTGGTGAACTCGAGCGTCTGGATCCCCGGGTGAATGAGCCCCTTGTGGGGTATACCTGGTCGCGTGACGTTAAGTTACGCGAAGACGTATCCGTTGCTGATGATATGTCCAGCTGGACAAACAGTACATTCGCTGCGATGGGGGGAGCCAATCCGGCGGGCAAAAACTGGATCGGGCAGGACAGCACAGCCATCGCAGGTATCAGTGTTGATATCTCGAAACGTAGCAATCCATTACATCTGTGGGGGATGGAGATCGGCTGGACGGTTGTGGAGCTTCAGAGCGCCCGGCAGGTTGGTCGTCCTATTGACACCCAGAAAATAGATGGCCTGCAACTGAAATGGCAGATGGATAACGACGAGCAGGTGTATATCGGCGATACGGGGGTGAATGCGAAAGGGCTGCTTAATCTGGACGGTGTCGCATCCACTAACGCAGTCAAAACCTGGGCAACGTCAACGCCGGATGAGATCCGTGAAAGCATTAACGCCGTACTGAGCGCGGCATGGGCGCAGTCCGGTTATACCATCGTGCCGTCGGATTTGCTGATCCCACCGGAGCAGTTTGCTCTACTGTCCGGCATTCTGGTTTCTTCTGCAGGTAATCAGTCGCTGCTTACCTACCTGGAGAAAAACACGATTGCGTACCACCAGAACGGCACCCCGCTGAATATCCGGGCGGTGAAATGGGCCAAAGGGCGCGGCGCATCCGGTACTGACCGTATGCTTGCATACACAAACGACAGTAAGTTTGTCCGCTATCCGCTGGTTCCGTTACAGAGCATCCCTGTTCAGTACCGTGGTCTGTACCAGTTGGTGACTTACTACGGGAGAATGGGCGAGATTGAACCTGTGTATCCGGAAACGCTTTACTACGCTGATGGCATCTGACTCACAGGCCCGTAAGGGCCTGTTAAGGATAATCATGAAAACGATACATGTTCACACACCGTTCACGCTGACAACAGATGACGGTCAGCTGAAAAAGTTCGTGACGGGCCAGCACCGCGTTGATGATGCTGTTGCAGAACACTGGTTTGTTAAGGCTCATGCTGAACAGACTGATTCTGTTTTTTCAGAAGATAACGGGGACATACAGTCCCTGAAAGCGGAGCTCCTGGAGAAGCAGAAACGTATCGACGAACTTACCGCGCAGGTCGAAGATCTGGAGTCTCAACTGGCAACGCTTTTGTCCGGAGGGGGTGAGGGGGATGCCGAAAAATCAAAGTCTGACCGACGTAAATAAATTCCGTACTGACTTCCCGCTGTTTTCCGACGTCGGGCGTTACCCTGATGAGCAGGTACAGTTCCGGCTTGAACTGGCAGGTGCCATGCTGAACGAAAAAAACACCGGTAAGGCGTTATTTCCTTATCTGGTTGAGCTGTTCGTGGCGCATTACCTGGTGCTGTACGACCAGGATCGCCGTGCTGTTGCTGCCGGTGGCTCAGGCGGTGCCAGTACGGGGGTCGTATCGTCGAAATCAGTCGACAAGGTCAGCGTCAGTTACGACACCAGTATGACGCTGAATGCTGATGCCGGTTTCTGGAACACCACCCGTTATGGTGCCGAATTCTGGCAGTATCTGATGCTGGTCGGTGCAGGAGGAAGACAACTGTGAAAAATGGTCTGAACGTCGTCATTGATAAAACTGATGCCGTACTGGACGCGTTACGTCATCTGGGTAACCGGGAGGTGCTGGTCGGTATCCCGGAAGATGCCAGTGGACGTGATGATGTGCCATTTGGTAATGCGGGCATCGGTTACCTCAACGAATATGGTTCACCTGCGCAGAATATCCCTCCCCGTCCACATCTGGTTCCCGGTGTCCGGTCTGTGGACAGTCAGACCGTGCCGCAACTGAAAGCCGCGGCGCAGGCTGCACTTGATGGTAATGCTGCGGGAGCGGAAAGCGCACTCAACCGCGCCGGAACGCTGGCCGCTAATGGTGTCAGGCGTTACATGACCATTACCGCCTTTACGCCGCTTGCTGACAGTACTGTTGAAGCCCGTGCACGTCGGGGGCGAAATGGGGCAACAGAGGAACTTGCACGGCGTGCTGCTGGCGAGTCTCCGGGAACCGACCTGGCGAAACCATTAATTGACACCGGGCAATATCGCAGAGCTGTTACCCATGTTGTGAGGGATAAAAATGCCGCTGATTGATGTGACAGAAGTGTTGTCAGACCCTGATTTCTGCGATACCAGCCTGGTGGTCACCCGACGTATGCAGTCGGTTGATGAAGACGGTTTTACGGTGGTGACTGAAACCCGTGCTCCTTTTTCGGGGGTGGTGACTGTTGATCGTTCACTTGAAAACCGACGTATGCAGGCGGGTCAGGTGATCAGCGGCGCAATACTGGTTGTCACCACTGAACGTCTCAGTCAGGGGCAGACTGACCGGGATGCTGATGTTGTGACGTACCAGAACCGGGACTACCGGGTGGTGTTTGTCGATCCCTACACCGCATACGGCGAGGGGTTTGTTCAGGCGCACTGTGAGCTGTTGCCGCTGGATGGAGGAACACCCGTTGAGCAGTAATAACAGTACTGAAGCCGGATGGCTGACGCCCGTCAGTGACGACCCGACGGACGGGGAAGCGCTTGACCGTCTGTTGAGTCGCTGGGTGTGCGAGGTTTCCGGTCTTCAGAAAGGCAGGGTGAGACCCCGCTGGCAGCCGTCACAAAAGGCACTGCTGCCTGCTGATACGGACTGGTGCGCCGCGGGGGTTATCCAGGTCATACCGGACGACAACCCGGCGTTTGTTCAGACATCGGAGGAACGCAGCGAACTCTGGCGTCATGAAACGATTGAATGCATGGTATCGTTTTACGGGCCATCCGGCATGGCCATCGCCTGTCGCTTTCGTGACGGACTCTGCCTTCCACAGAATAACGCAGCCCTGAACCTGTCCGGGCTTTCCCTGAAGTCATTCTCACAGATAACGCCGTTTCCGGAGTTGATTAACCAGCAGTGGATCCGGCGTTATGACCTGACGGTGAGTCTGTGCCGTAAAGTGGTCAGGGAGTACGACATCAGAACGCTGAAGCCTGACGAGGCAGGCTCTTATGTGAAATTTTTCGGAGGATAATCTATGTCGCAGGGTTTACCTGTATCGGGGGTGGTCAGTGTTGACATCATCATGTCCCCCTCTGCCGTTGCCGGTCGCCACTTTGGCTCCTTGCTTATTCTCGGTTCGTCGACCGTGATACCGCTGGCGGAACGTATCCGCCAGTATTCATCAGTAGAAGATATCGGTACGGATTTTGGCACGGACAGCCCGGAATATGCCGCTGCACAGATTTACTTCTCACAGTCACCCACACCGTCGATGGTGTATGTCGGTCGCTGGGCAAAAACACTGGCCAGTGGTGAGGACGGTGCAGCGGAGACCCTGGACACTGCGGTAAATGCAGTGCTGGAATTTACCAGTTGGTACGGGCTGGCGATCGTGGATGACGATACCAGTACGATCAGCGATGACGACATCGTGAAAGCTGCCGCAGCCATTGAGGCGTCCTCTCTCAGCCGTGTGTTTGCGGTCACAACCAGCGATACAGATACAACGGCCAGTTCCGTTTCGACGGACCTGGCGTCAACGCTGAAGGCTGCGGGCTATTCACGAACCTTTATTCAGTATTCCACGACCTGTAAATATGCAGCGATTTCGGCGCTGGGGCGTGCGTTTACCGTTAATTTCACCGGCAGTAATACCACGCTGACCCTGAAATTTAAAACTGAGCCGGGCGTGACGTATGAAACGCTCACGACAGCTCAGGCGGCTGCGCTGGATGCGAAGAACTGCAACGTTTACGTGTATTACGCAAATGACACGGCCATTCTGCAGCAGGGGGTGATGGCGAACGGTGATTTCTTCGATGAGCGTCATGGTCTGGACTGGTTACAGGACTACGTGCAGACAAATCTTTATAACCTGCTGTACACGAGTACCACCAAAGTTCCCCAGACCGATGCAGGCGTGACGCGTCTGGTGGCAAATGTGGAAGCATCACTGGATCAGGCAGTGACAAACGGACTGATTGCACCGGGTGTCTGGAACGGTGGCGATATTGGCGAGCTGACATCGGGAGATTCGCTGACGAAAGGGTATTACATTTACGCGCAGCCGGTTTCTGAACAGGCACAGTCAGACCGTGAAGCCCGTAAGGCACCGTTAATTCAGGCTGCCATAAAGCTGGCCGGTGCGGTTCACTACGCCGATGTACAGATTAACGTTGTTCGCTGAGGAGGGTAAATGGCCACTTATTCTTTTCTTGATGTTTCGGCATCGCTGGCCGGTCCCACCGGCACGATTGATCTGGGGGCGGGATCTGCAAACTCTGAAGAGGGTGTCACCGTCACCATGACGGAAGCGAAAAACACCATGACCGTGGGCGCGGATGGAGAAGTGATGCACAGTCTGCATGGCGGCAACAGCGGCACAATCACGGTCACACTGCTGAAAACATCCCCGGTTAATAAAAAGCTGTCGCTGATGTACAACGCCCAGAGGATGTCGTCTTCCACGTGGGGCAATAACGTGATTGTGATCCGCAATACGGCATCCGGAGATATCACCACCGCGCGCTCATGTGCATTTCAGAAACAGCCCGACCATAGTAACGGCAAGGCGGGCGGTACGGTTTCATGGGTGTTTGACTGCGGCAAAATCGATCAGGTTCTCGGGGAGTTTTAAGGTATGGAATTTGAAATTAAGGGGCATGAATACCGGATATCCAGACTGGGGGTTTTTGAACAGTTGAAAGTGACCCGCAAGCTTTTACCCCTGCTGTCCGGCCTGTTGTCAGGGCCTGATGGCCTCCGGTCTGCCTTTACGGAATCCGGCGGCAGGCCGGATGTTTTTGACAGCGTTCTGCCCCGCATTGCATCTGAGCTGTCTGCGCTGAGCGACGAGGATACTGACGCCATTATTCATCCCTGCCTGGTGGTGGTGGCCAGACGTAACGGCAAAAACTGGACGCCGGTATTTCGCAGTGGCGAGTTGATGTTTGATGACATCGATCTTATCACCCTGCTTCAGATTGTGGCGCGGGTGGTCGTCGACAGTCTGGGAAATTTTTTGCAAGAACCCCCTACCGGCGGGACGCCGCTCCGGAACTAACGGGATTGTCCCTTAACACCCTGCCGGACGGTGAAGGCTACATCATGCGCCCCGTTGATGCGGGGCTGTTACCTTACCCGGCACTGAAGGACGGGTCTGTTGATCTTGCTGATATCGCACGTATGAACGACTGGCTGGATATGAAAGCCGATAACGAACGCCGTATCGCAAAGTGGAAAGAAGAGCATGAACGCTGAGACGATAAAGCAGTTTCTTGTCGGTCTGGGTTTTCAGATCGACGAAACCGGAATGCGTAAGTTTGAGGCCACGCTGGCCTCAGCCACCCTGAAAGTCGTGAAACTGGGTGTCTCCGTGGAGACGACGGCAGTATCAGTTGTGGCCTTCACCGCGAAAATTGCTGCCGGGCTGGATAACCTGTACTGGTCCTCACAGCGTACCGGTGCAACGGTTCAGGGGATTAAGCAGATTGGCTATGCTGTTTCGCAGGCCGGAGGTAATGCAGACGCCGCAAGGGGATCGCTGGAAAATCTTGCCCGGTTCATACGAAATAACCCCGGTGCTGAAGGGTTCCTGAATCGTCTGGGAATACAGACACGGGACGCCAGCGGCAATATGCGCGACATGGCTGCTGTGTTTACCGGCGTCGGGCAGAAGCTCAGCAGTATGCCGTACTACCGTGCGAATCAGTATGCGCAGATGCTGGGGATTGATGAAAATACCCTGATGGCCATGCGTCGGGGTGTCGGACAGTTCAGCGCGGAGTATTCCGCAATGACGAAGGCTATCGGCTTTAATGCTGACCAGGCCGCCCGGTCATCAAACCGCTTTATGACATCGCTGCAGGCCTTCGGTGAAATGGCGGGGATGGCGCGTGACAAAATTGGCTCTAATCTGGCGGATGGTCTTGCCGGATCGCTTGATAACCTCCGGCAGCGCATTCTTGAAAACTTCCCCCGGATTGAGAACACCGTAACGAAGGTGGTTAAGGGGATTCTCTGGCTGGGTGATATCGTGGCACAGGTGGTCTTCCGGATCACGGATGGTATTGATGACCTCATCTCGTGGTGGGGCAGCCTTGACCGCGAAACGAAAAACCTGATCGAGGTTATTGGCGGTCTGGTGGTGGCGATGCGGTTGCTGAATTCCACGTTCTGGATGTCTCCGGTTGGTCTTGTTACGGCGCTTGCGGCGGCGATATTCCTGTTGTGGGATGATTTTAAAACCTGGAAGGAGGGCGGTCAGCATCTCATTGACTGGGAAAAATGGCAGCCTCAGGTCGATATTGCGCTGGATATGATCCGTAACCTGAAGGATGCTGTCGCTGACCTGATGAAAGCACTGGCGAAGCTGCTTAACGTCGATCCGACGTCATGGTCCATGAAATGGGATTTCAGTAACTTCATCGACCAGATGGGCGGATTCGTCAGGATGCTGCACTCACTGGCTGACCTGCTCAATGCCATCAATGAGGGGCGCTGGAGCGATGCGGCAGGGATCGGTAAGCGTCTGCTGAGCCAGGACAGTGAAAATCCGTCAGCGATACCGATGGTAACAGACAGCGCCAACAGCGCTGCCGACTGGATTAAAGCGCACTGGGGATTCGATCCCCGCAGTGTGGGCCGGACGGTTCGTGGCTGGTTTGGTGATGATGAACCGGAGCAACACGCGCAGTCTGTCAGACGCACACTGGCGGATCGGAATAACAATCCGGGGAATATTCGCCCGGGGAGTGGCAAAGGGTTTCGCAGTTTCTCAGATGCTCTGGAAGGCTGGACAGCGATGAAAAACCAGCTTATGCGTTACTTTACCGGGAAAACAACCGGACGCGCATTACAGACTGTTCAGGATATTGTCAGTACCTGGGCTCCGGCAGGTGATAACAACGACCCGAAAAAGTATGCACAGGATGTTGCGAAATGGATGGGAGTATCACCGAATGCAATATTGAATCTTACAGATCCCCGGACTATGGGCGCATTGATGCAGTCGATGGCGCGCAAAGAAGGTTATTCAGACTGGGACAGCCCGCTGGCGTATCAGGCCGCAGGAGCCGCCAGCCTGAATCAGCAGACCGTTATTAACGTGCATGGTGTCAGCAGTCCGGGTGAGGCTGCAAACCTGATTGCGGAGAAACAGACATCTGTTAATGCACGCGCCGTTCAGCAACTGCGGGGACCTTCGTGATGGATATTTTATCGGTACTTCTGCAAACCTCATCAAGGCGAATCGGTATCTTCATTCCGGATGTTGTTATTTCGGAAAAACACAGCGATCGCCTTGAGATAACGGAGCACCCGGTGGAGCGTCCGACAACGGCGGAGAATGCTGCCAGCGTGTCCGATCATGCTTTCCGCCAGCCTTCTGAGGTGGTGATGGAAACCGGTTTTGCAGGTGGTGGCTCCCTGCTGGATTTCACCGACACCTCATCAAAGGGGCTTTCTCTGGGAATGAGCCCTGCGGAAGTCTATCAGCAACTGCTTGAGCTGCAACGCAGGCGGGTGCCGTTTGATGTGACAACGGGTAAACGAACCTACAGCAACATGCTGATTAAGGCGCTGGATGTCACCACCGACCGGACCAGTGAAAACGTCCTGATGGTCATTATCACCCTTCGGGAGGTTATTTTCACGTCATCGTCAGAGGTGAAAGTGGCTGCGAAGGAAAACATGACCGGGGGTGTGGAAACATCCGCTGTTCAGAATACAGGGGCAAAAACCACCACAGACGCATCATCGAAAAGTTCGCTACTGGCAACAATCATCAGGGGGGCTTCAGGGCAATGAATATTCAGGAAATCCCCCTTATCGCGGATAACCAGCAGTTCACCATCACACTGGCCGGAGTGACGTACACCGTTCGTGTTCTCTGGCGGGATGTTTACTGGGTAATGGATCTGATGACTGGTCCGGACAGCCCCTTCATCGCGGGTATCCCGCTGGTGACAGGTGTTGATCTGCTGGCGCAGTATGACTATCTCAGTCCGGGTTTTAAACTTTTTGTGGTCTGCGATGATCCTCAGCAGGAGTACCCCACCAAAAGCGATCCGGGAACTGGCAGCCATTTACTGGTTGTGACGGAGTAGCTATGTCAGAGAACTGGATGCGGCATTTTGAACTGTTGCTGGTCGACGATAAAGGCGACGGAATTAAGTTTCAGGACTTAAAGGTGGTGTTCACCATCAGGAAAATGCCCGCCACCATATTTAACGGTTTTGTGGGCGATTTTCGCCTGTACAATCTTTCGCAGGAAACCCGTAACCGCATACTGCAGAAAGAATTCACACGGATACAGGTTATCGCGGGCTATCGTGGTTTCCCCGATGCATCCGGAAACTATCCGGATGCGAACGTCGGGATGATTTTTAACGGCGATATCCGGTACACCATCACGGGGAAGGATAACGCAACGGACACCTGGGTTCTGCTTCAGTGCATCGATGGTTGGGAGGGGCACCTTAACGCGAGCGTCAAAACCACGGTGGCGGCCGGATGGAAATATAACGAACTGTTCAGTCTGGCGATGAAATCGTATGCGCCTTACGGTATCAGCTCCGGTACGGTTCCCGCCATGCCGGAAACGGTGTTTCCCCGTGGCAGGGTGGTTTACCAGAATACCGCGGGACTGATGAACAACATTGCCGGACAGTGCCGGGCTGACTGGTGGTATGAGAATAACCAGGTGAACATTCTCCCGGAAAAACGCTATCTGGAAACGGCAACGGTGCTGAATGCGGATACCGGACTGATTGGTATGCCACAACAGACTCTGGGAGCCGGGGTGAACGTCCGGTGTCTGATTAATCCCCGAATCCGACTGGGTGGGCTGATTCGTCTGGATCAACAGTCGGTGTACCGTGCGGCACTGAGCGATGAGCAGATTGCACAATCGGCAGGCCGACTGTCTGAGACGGAGAATAACGGTAACCTTTATGTGGGAGGGCTTACCGGAGCCCAGCCAGCCAGTATCAACACGGATGGTGATTACATTGTGGGGCGTATTGATTATACCGGTGATACCCGTGGGCAGGCATGGTATATGGATCTGCTTTGCCTTGCGAAAGGTAATGCAGACTTGCTTAATGCAGCGGGTCTTGATGCGTCTCAGTATCTGTGATTTTCTTTCTGGCTTCAGCGGGGATGATCTCCTCGATATAAGGGATCAACTCCTCCCCTACGGATTTTGAGAGGCGTACATTGAAAACTGATTTAGCCATAACCTTTGGCGGCTCCTTCGGGAAAAGAATTAATGCTATATGGTCATTGGCTGGAACTTTGTTGGCTTTGGTCTTTTATGGCGAGGCAAAAATCGTTCTTAAAGACTATTGCCATCAAGATGAGCCGAAAAAGGGGTAACACCAACACCTGATAATTCATATCCTGATATTTGATCAGTAACCTGCCATCCGGCGGGTTTTTTGCTTTCTGGAGACATATAAATGCCAGTTTCTTTAAGTACTCAACTTGGTGGCAGGGAGCAGGCGGATACCAGCCTTATTGGTGCGCTGATGTCAGCGTTGCGTGTTGCGATGCCGGGTATTGTGCAATCATTTGATCCGGATGCCGTTACCGCTGTGGTGCAGCCTGCAATCAGGGGGCAGGAGCAGGCACCCGATGGCGGCAGCCAGTCAACGGTGCTGCCACTTCTGGTGGATGTCCCGGTGGTATTTCCGCGGGGCGGCGGCTGTACGCTGACATTTCCGGTCAGTGCGGGCGATGAGTGCCTGGTGGTATTTGCCGACCGCTGCATTGATTTCTGGTGGCAGAATGGCGGTATTCAGGAGCCGGTAGATACACGGATGCACGATTTATCGGATGCGTTCTGTATTGTCGGCCCGCAGTCACAGGCGAATAAAATCAGCGGCGTCAGTACTGATGCGGTGCAGTTACGTACGGACGATGGCGCATCATTTGTCGAGCTGTCAAAAAGCGGAGGCGTGACCATCACCAGCCCGCAGGTAACCATTAACGGCCCCGTGAACATTAATGGCAACACGCGGGTTGATGGTTCCGTGACATCCACAGGTGACCAGGTCGCCGCGGGGATCTCGCAGACGGGACACAAACATAGCGGCGTAAAATCCGGTGGTGATATGACAGGAGGACCGCAGTGAGATACCGACGTGAAGATACTGACGGTGATTATACGTTTGGCAGCGGTGATGATTCCTGGCTTACCAGTTCACCCGAAGCGGTGGCGCAGGCCATAAAAACGCGTTTTGAACTGTGGTACGGACAATGGTTTCTGGACACAACGGAGGGAACCCCATGGATCCAGTCGGTACTGGGTAAGCAGCGTCCGGAAGTTTACAACCTGGCCATCAAAAAACGCATTCTTGAAACGCAGGGCGTCAGCAGTATTACGGATTTTTCATCCACATTGAACAGTGCAACCCGGCGGGTTGTATTCACCGCCACGATCGAAACGCTCTACGGTACGACGACAGTAACCAGCGAGGCATAAATGTCCCTCATTCCTGACACACTCGGTTTATCGGCAACGGTAACCGCTGAGGGGATAAGTGCGCCTGACTATCAGACGATACTCAGTACCCTGACGGCATATTTCAGACAGATTTATGGCAGCGATGCGTATCTTGAACCCGACAGCAAGGACGGGCAACTGGTGGCGCTTATCGCCCTGGCAATTCACGATGCCAATAACACCGCCATTGCGGTTTATAACAGTTTTTCTCCTGCGACTGCGTACGGCGCAGCGCTGAGCAACAACGTTAAAATTAATGGTATTTCACGCCGTGGTGCCACAAACTCAACCGTGGATGTTGTGCTGGCAGGCACGACCGGAACCACCATCACGAACGGTACTGTAAAGGACTCCAGTGATGTGGTCTGGGCGCTTCCTGAAATCGTGGTGATTGGCACCGGAGGAACCGTGACTGCCACCGCTACATGTGAAACCGAAGGTGCCGTTGCCGCGCAGTCAGGAACAGTAACGGTCATAAACACCCCGACGCGGGGCTGGGTGTCGGTGACAAATCCGGTTGCGGCAGTTGTGGGAGCCGCTGCTGAAACGGATGCGGAGTTACGTATCAGGCAGAGTCAGAGTGTGGCACTGGCGTCGGTGACGCCTTTTGAAGCGCTTGATGGTGCCATTGGAGCCGTTGACGGTGTCACGCGACACAAACTGTATGAAAACGACACAGGGGAGACGGACAGTAACGGTCTTCCGCCGCATTCCATCGCTGCCATTGTTGATGGTGGTGATGTGAATGCCATCGCGCAGACGATCAGGTGTAAAAAAGGTCAGGGGGTGAGCACATGGGGGACGACCAGTGTTCAGGTAACGGATAAATACGGCTACCCGTACAACATCAGCTTTTCCCGTTCGGTGAATGTTCCGGTATATGTGTCTCTCACCCTGGATGTTTTTACAGGGTACTCATCGGAAACGGGGACACAGATACGGCAGGAAATCGCAGACTATATCAATGCGCTGGACATCGGGGATGATGTTCTGCTCAGCAGAATGTATTCTCCGGCAAACATAGGTGTCGTGAGGGGCGGAGCCTCCCGCTACTACGACATCAGGACGTTGCTCATTGGTAAAACCGCAGAGAGTGTATCAGCGTCGAATATTGATATTGCCTGGAATGAATCGGCAACCTGTGATCCGGAAAACATTGTTATCACGGTGACGTCATGAGCAGGTATACCGGTTTAATCACTAATTATCATGCCACGAAAGCCCGTTTTGTTGACCATGTGGATCTGAGCACCCGCCCACTGGTTGACGTGTCCGCGACGGTTCAGGGACTGATCAGCGCTTTTTGTATTGATGACGCGGAAGGCGTGCAACTGGATATTGTCGGTCAGTGGATCGGCTTAAGTCGCATTGTCAGGGAACCCATCGAAGGTGTTTATTTTTGCTGGGATACCAGTGAACTGGGCTGGGATCAGGGCGTATGGCAGGGGCTTTATGATCCGGATGATGGCTACACATCACTGAGCGACGAGGCATACCGGCTGATCCTCAGAGCCAGGATAGCCATTAACAGTTGGGACGGGCATAACGATTCCCTGCCGGAAATACTGGAAATGGCGACAGCAGGCTCAGGTCTGAGTATGCAGATTGTTGATAACCAGGATATGACGATTTCGGTGTGGATTTTTCCGGAACGTGACGTCGGGGAAATTTCGCGTGAAATACTTGCGGTGATACGCATGGGGTATCTCACGGTAAAGGCGGCCGGGGTGTACACCGCCGGTATTGAAATACCGTCAGAAGGTAATCGTTTTTTCGGCTTTGACCTGGATAACGAATATTTTGGCGGTTTTGACGAAGGAGCATGGGGAGTATCAGTCTGATGCCGATAAATAATTTTAAAGCATTTGCCACAGGAGCCAGTGCTAACGTGATCTCACAGGATGACTACGAGGCGCTGACCGCACTGGTTACCGGATTCACTGCAGGAAAAGCGTCATCAGCTCAGATTAACAAGGCACTGAGACAGGCCACGTTTATTGCTGCGGCACTGGCGCAATTCGTTGCCGATACAAAAAATACGGATGTGCTGGATAACGGAGACCTCAGTACGTTTGTTACGACGCTGACAGAGGCGCTGAACGCATCTGCCAGTTCGCTGCTGAATTCAGCCAACACCTGGACTGCCTTACAGACATTCGACGCGGGACTGTCCGGGAGCCTGACGGGGAATGCGGACACGGCCACGAAGCTACAGACCGCCAGAAACATTGGTGGTGTTGCGTTCGATGGTTCACAGGACATCAATCTTCCGGGTGTGAATCAGCAGGGAAACCAGAATACGACCGGCAATGCGGCCACGGCAACGAAGCTACAGACCGCAAGGAAAATCAACGGCGTCTCTTTCGATGGCACTTCTGATATCACGATCTCATCGGGGACGGTCACAGCCGTAAGGCTGGGGACAGAAACGTCATTATTAATGCCGTACGCGGGGAAAGTCGGTATAAGCGGGAATGTAATAACGGCGTTATCCATTGCGGGTGAGGTCGATAACAGTGCCGATTATGCTTACTTTCGCCCGCTACAGTACTGCATAAACGGAACCTGGATAAATGCCACCTCACTGTAAAGGAGAATATTAATGACAGATATTAAAAATTTTACGAGATACAGCCCGGAAAATCCGTTAGTGGACTGGGCGTCATATCTCATCAGTAAGGATGGTCAGGACTGGTATGAATGCCAGAAGCAGTTTGCAGAAGATACATACAAAATTGCGTACGACAGTGATGGTATCGTGCGCAGCATTTCGACCGATGTTTCCACTCTGTTTCCGATAAATCTGAGTGTGGCAGAAGTTGAAACACTGCCGGAGGGTTGCGATATATCCGGTCGCTGGAAATATGACAACGGTGAGGTGGTGGATACTCTGACCGTGGAGGAAGCGGTTATCAGGAAAACCGCGGAAATCAATGCCTGGCGTAATATGCAGGAGCAGGGCAATGTGATTTTTAAGGCAGAGGGTTACCGGTGGGATGCCAGTCTGGCGTCGCGCACGCGTATTGAATCTGCGATGGCGATGGTGACGTCGGGAACGCTGCCGGAGGGATTTTTCTGGACAAGTGCGGATAACGAAGATATTCCGGCGACGGCGGAGCTGCTGACGGCGATTTATGAAGGGATGCAGCAGGCACTGGTTGCGCAGGGATTTAAAATTCATGAGCGTCAGCGCCAGATGAAACAGGAGGTGTCTGAGCTGACGACGGTGGCAGAGATTGAGGCGTACGAGGTCGGATGGGGAGAGGAGGAAACGACAGAGGGATGACAGCCGCGTAATGCGGTTTTTTTTGTGTCTGAAAAACGAAAACCCCGGCTGGGCCAACAGTCGGGGTTTTACTTACTGGATTAACAGCTCTTCTTCATCAGGAGGTGTGATGGATAAAGAAGATGAAAACAAGTATAGCCGAATTTTCGTGGAGGTAAACATGAAGGACGGGCTGAAAATAGAGTCTCCCGCGACAAAGGAGACTGGCATGGCCGTAAATCTGGTGCTGAAGGCACTGGCGGCAACCATTGTTATGTACGGAATTGCGAAGGTGATCATCGCCGTAGGTACTGTTCTAAAATAATTGTCAGCACAAGATTCGTGTATTGTTGTGATGGACTGGCCGCTGAAAAGCGGTTTTTTTGTGCCTGAAAAATGAAAGCCCGGCTGCGTCAACAGTCGGGCTTTTAGCTTTTGAGAATTGCAAGTTCTAATATGGAGGTCTTCCGTGCTCAATTTTAGCGGAGGAGACTGGATAGTGAAAGCCCTTAAACTACTGGCAAGAAGCAGAAGACTACGCCAGGTTTATTATTCAACGTTAGTTGCTGTACTGATATATGCCCTGATACGCTCCCCCGCTTTAGTTGAGTTGGTAAAACTATGCGGGAATTAGTGATGCGGGGAATTGAATGCCAGTGCGTATCCATTATTTCACCGTCTACCGTTTTTCGATGTGGGGCATATATGGGGCATATGTTTGTTATTCTGGAGGCTGGATATTTTGTCGGGCAGATCCGATGGTGGTGAGGGCGTGATGAGATTAATCGTAAAGAGAACCGCAGTACATCGTATGCAAGAACGTGCTGCGGCTGGCTGGCGAACTTTCGATAGTGCGAGTATTGAATGATTTCCAGCCGGAACAGATTCTATTGAAAAGTATCCAAGGGGCAATTTGTAGGTTTCAGATTTGGGTGGTTTAGGATTTTTTGTGGTGGCAAAAATGGGGCAAAAAGTCGCAAAAGTGGCAAAAATGGGGCAAAAAAAGAGTGGGTTATCGTAGCTTATTGTAGTCGCTGATATTATTTAACCCTTTGAAAAACAAATAGAATCTTTATGTGTCAGATGGTTGTGATTTTTGCCCTTACTTGTTCAGGTTGTATTGTTCTTTCTTACTAATTTCTTGATTTTGCAACATTTAATAGTAGCTCAATTCATTATATGGCATCAGAAGAGTATGCATCATGCCGGGATATCCGACAGCAGAAGTCTGATATAAAAACAGTGGCGTGTATGGTACGGATTAGAGGGGAAAATGTCAGCACATTTGCGAAATGAATCAAAAAGCCCGCAGCGACGTGCGGGCGTTAGTTATTAGCGCACGACCAGCACTGAACACTCTGCATGACGTACTACGGCAGCGGCGTTAGAGCCGAGCAGGTAGGTGGTAATATCCGGTCGATGGGAGGCAATGATGATCATATGAGCAGGGATCTTTTTCGCCATTTCCAGAATGCGGTCTTTTGGCGAACCTTCTTCAACATGGATATGCACTCTGTCAGTCGGCAGTTTGAATTTTTTAATGACTTCTTCCAGTTGCGATTTGGCTTCCGCTTTCAGGTCATCCATTGCCGGTAACTCTGCGGAATACGCTAAACCCAGAGAGGCATAGTAGGGCAGCGAAGGTATTACCGTCAGGAAATGAACCTCTGCATCATCAATTTTTGCCTCGGCTTCAACGTGACTAATCACGCGTTGAGTTAATTCTGAGTCGGATATATCGATAGGGACAAGAATCGTTCTGTTCATAAAACCTCCTGTTTTAGTATCCGCATAAAGTGTAACGCCAGATGACACTTTTTGTGTAATGACGGAGTTCACATTTTTAATTTAGATTAAACAGGATTCAATAAGTAGAAAAAGCCCGCCAGAGAGGCGGGCAGGCAGGATTAGAACTGATAAACCAGACCTAAAGCGACAATATCATCGGTAGAGATACCGTTGGCAGCGTAGAAGCTGTCATCTTCATCCAACAGGTTAATTTTATAGTCAACATAGGTTGACATATTTTTGTTGAAATAATATGTCGCGCCAACATCTGCGTATTTGACCAGATCTTTATCGTCAACACCGGCTGGATTATCAACACCACCAGCAGCGTTCAGGTCACGCCCTTTAGACATCAGGAAAGACACTGCCGGACGCAGGCCAAAGTCAAACTGATATTGGGCGGTGACTTCAAAGTTCTGGGTCTTGTTCGCAACGGCGTAATCACTGTTGCCAAATGGCGTCATATTACGTGTTTCGGAATACATGGTTGCCAGGTAGATGTTGTTAGCATCATATTTTAACCCGGCAGTCCACGCATCGGCTTTATCGCCGCCCGCCACAGTATGATTAACCTGATCATTGGTGCGGTCTGAGGAGGTGTATGCTGCACCCGCACTAAAGCCCATACCTAAATCGTAGGTTGTGGAAAGACCCCAGCCGTCGCCATTTTCATGACGAACATCACGTCCGTTATTAGTACCTTCCTGACCATTGCTCGCGCCTTCGTTGTTACCCTGATATTGCAAAGCGAAGTTCAGTCCATTAACCAGACCGAAGAAATCAGAATTACGATAAGTTGCTACGCCATTAGCACGACCGGTCATAAAGTTGTCCGCATTCGTGTAGGAGTCACCGCCAAATTCTGGCAGCATATCGGTCCAGCCTTCTATATCGTACATTACGCCGTAATTACGTCCGTAATCGAAAGAACCGTAATCAGCAAATTTCAACCCGGCGAATGCCAGACGAGTCCAGGATTGATTTTTTGAGGATTCAGTATTGTTTGCCTGAATATTGTATTCCCACTGACCATAACCAGTGAGTTGATCGTTAATTTGTGTTTCGCCTTTAAAACCAAGACGTGCATAGCTCTGATCGCCATCTTTCGCTGAACTATCAGAAAAATAATGTAGACCATCAACTTTGCCATAAAGATCCAATTTATTGCCGTCTTTATTATAAATTTCTGCCGCATGAGCAGCTCCTGCGGAGAGCAGGGCAGGAATTAAGAGTGCCAGTACTTTGCTTTTCATTGAAAAAATCCTTTAGTTATTTTATTTGCCTTTCTTTCCCTGTTCGGGAAGTGAAAACATCCTAAAGGAAAAGTTCCATTAGCCGATAAGTGTCATTTGTTACGTCTTAAGTAAAACCTTAATCAAATAATTCTTGAGAAATGACAATAAGTTTGATGAATGTTTTAGTGGTGATACATATAAAATAAAAATTATACATTTAAAAAGTGATGCGTTATTCTGCGCGGGTTATATGCCTTTATTGTCACTGGATTTGCCCCTATATTTCCAGACATCTGTTATCACTTAACCCATTACAGGCCCGCTGCCGCAGATATTCCCGTGGCGAGCGATAACCCAACGCACTATGCGGATGCCATTCGTTATAATGCTCGA
>NZ_PYQM01000051.1:0-23207 GCF_003027595.1 Escherichia sp. 20412-1
TATATCGTTGGATATTACAGCGCACTAAGACCGCACGAATATAACGGTGGATTACCCCCAAACGAATCGGAAAATCGATACTGGAAAAACTCTAACTCGGTGGCCAGTTTTTGTTGACCACTTCACTACGTGAGCAGTCCGGCTCCCGGATACGGCGGATCCTGCTTCGTCTGCCGTGTGAATATGACAGCACCTTCAGCAGCAGAAAGACCTGGTTTGGTATGGATTTTATCGAAACTGTCAGTGCGCTGATGAATGCAACCCCCGGACGTGATCTCTGCTGGCTCCTGACCCGTCATCCTGAAAAGCCGGAATACCACGTGGTGCTGTGTGTCAGACAGGAGTATTTCGACGGCCCTGAACTGGACCGGCTGATTCTGGATGCCTGGAGCAACGTACTGGGCTTCGCGTCACCGGGGGAAGCGGCACCGTACCAGAAACAGATAACCCGGGATGTGGTGCTGGACAGTCGTTCACCGGACTGCGAAGACATCCTCAAAGACTTGATCTGGGCGTTCAGTGATTTCGCCCGCGATCGCCGTGGAGTGTGCGATCCGGAAGCCCGTTGCCTCGCCGGTAATCCCGGCTATCCCGGATCTGCAGGACCGTTCTGAGAATACGGCTCAGCATCTTTCCCCGCATTCGCACAACCTTCATAAATCTCACAGAGGATATTCTGACCATGTTGACCTCAATGACAGGCCACGACAGCGTGTTGCTGCGTGCCGACGATCCCCTGATCGACATGAACTACATCACCAGCTTCACCGGTATGACTGACAAATGGTTTTACAAGTTAATCAGTGAAGGTCATTTTCCTAAACCCATCAAGCTGGGCCGCAGCAGCCGCTGGTACAAAAGTGAAGTGGAGCAGTGGATGCAGCAGCGAATTGAGGAGTCACGAGGAGCAGCAGCATGAAACGTGTTGTGATGCCGGTACGCTGGCAATGTGCAAAATGCCGGCGCTGGTATTGCGGAAATCAGCCCTGTCCCTGGTGCTGGCGACATTACCGTTCATTTTCCTGCTGACCCTCTCCGGTCAGCCAGCAGGTTGTAGCTCTTTCCTGACTGATTCGTCATTCCATTCACATTGTTTATAACTGGCATTACACTGGTGTTGATGCGCACCTTCCCGTGTGTCTGCACCGGTTTAACAAAATTCAACAGGGTTTGAAAAGGAACATTTCGTGCAAATAACCGAAGCATTACTTTCAGAGCCGGGAGACATCCGGCGTTTTGTTCAGCAGGCGGTGGACCACTGGCCGCATCTGCTGGCATTTCACTTCACACTCCATTCGGCAGAAGGAAATATCAACGGGCGACAGATTCATGCATTCTGTACTTCCTTTTACCGACAGGTGCACGAACGTATTATTGAGCGTAATCACACGGCCAGTCCATCCTCGCCGGTGGTATTACGCTGGTTGCGGGAACAACATGGAGGAGCAACAATACGATGCCTGTTGCTGCTCAGCCAGACGAGCATTTGCCATCCGCGGGCCAGTGCCACGGTTGATGAAGAATGTTCGCAACGGGTGGATTTATTGCAACAGACCTGGAAGGTGATAAGCGCTGGCGGACAATGCCAGGTTGAAAGGTGTTTTCGGGTTGCCCGGGGTGATACATCCGGTCAGTATGTAGCGTTAAAAACCGTCGCATTGTCTCTGGGGTTACCGGTTGTGACCGCCATTACCCATCGTCCGGTACAGCGCTGTACATTGATTACAGCTCAGTGAATCAGCGCAGTTGTGTAGTCAACGAGGTTTTCTGGCTTTTTGTCGGTCATTCAGCACCATTAGCCGGGTCTCTGCCTCTTTCTGTTCCTGTGGAGTCACTTCCCCGCACGGCCGCCCCTTCAGGTCGTAACGGGCGCCGCCAGCCATTAACGCACGGTAATAGCGCGGAGACTGCACATAAGACGCTACTGCCGCGCGTAATGCACCTGCGCCAAACGCCAGTTCTCTGATGGCGATATCCTGTATCAGGTCGTCAGGTATCTCAACTTTAAGCGGTTGGGGTTTTTCCCGGTTGAATAACTCAGGCCAGTGTTCCACAAGACGATTAATACGCTTACGGTTTTTACGCTGGCGTTTTGTCATATGCCGCCACGGTGTTTTTTCAGCAGAGCAGGGCTCTGTTTATCGTTCAACTGTGGTATCCGTTCCCTGGCCTTCACGTTGTGTGCAGTGTTCGTTTTATCCTGCAGCGGCGTTGCTGGTGATTTACTGAAAATGCCCTGTGGTTTACGGTTAATGGTCAGCGTTACCATCAGTATTGTTACCTCATGCTGTCAATGGAAGTAGTACCTCATCCAGAGCCTTGGCGACCCCGGGGCTGAAAACGAAACAATAACCCGCGCGCAGTGCGAGGAGCCCGGGCGTGAAGCAATCAGCAGGTAATATTAATGACAAGACCAGCAGGTTCTTTAGACAAACGAACAATATCAGCAAATACGACAGTTCCCGGAGAGGTAAAAAGTTTTTTACTTGCACAATTCTTAAAAAAATGGAGACGAACAAAAATGGGGCGACATACCTGGAAAGTATCGCTACCAGATGATGCTAAAAAGCAGAAATAGTGTTCCAGGCCTGAAAGGGATGAGAATCAGTATCTGTGTGTATTTATAACATCTTCTTGAAGAGGATGGAGATTGTTAGTCCATTAGTATAATCGATATTCGTTTTCCTGCGAATATGCAGGCTACACCAGATATATGATTGCTACCGAATTTCATCAGTTTGATGAAATTACGCATCATACTGCGGGTTTTTCTCATTAACATTAACGAAAGTGAATGGACTAAGACAAGTAGTGACCGGCGCAATTTCGCTAAGTATCAAATACAAAGAACGTTCTCTTACTTTCTGCGATGGCCTTTCCTTCGGAAAGGAAGTGACGATTAAGTGCCGCAAAATGTGATACATATATTATTTTTATGGCAAATCACCTGATAGGATTTGCCATAAATGAATGAAAAACTGAGTGTTAATAAATGAGTAAGAAGAAAATTTCTGTTGAAAATGAAGAGTTCAATACTTTCCGAGCATTACTTCTGAGTATTGATTTTGTTAAAAAACTGGTCACAGAAATGTCTGATGAAGATTTAAATAAGGTTAAGGAAAACTTTGACATAGCTATTCAGCAACGTAATGAGCGAAAGGAAAATATGAAAGCTATCAAATCACTCATGGATGAACATGGTATATCTCTGGAAGATTTTTATCGTGAATTTGGCAAAAAATCACAGGCAGGCAGAAAAAGTGTGTCAGGAGGGCATAAATACGAGTATGACGATAACGGTAAAAGAATGTACTGGAATGGGCAAGGACGTCGGCCTAAGGCCATAGCAGAGGCTATAAAAGCCGGAGGTTCTCTTGATGATTTTCTTATATCTCAGGAAGTATCATCTGGTCCTGATTATGAATAACAGCAATATATATTTGAATTTGTATTAATATCAAGGAATATATAGCAAGCACTTCTCCGGAGTTGATATATTATCGACAGGGAATGAAAATGCCTGACTTCATGCTAATATATGGCAATAAAGATAAATGAGTTATACTGTAGAGTTATGAAATAACGATAGTGATAAGAGCCAGTCAGCGAGACTGATTGTTTTATCTGTACTGGCAGCAGGCAGTTAACCATGGCTTACTGCTTCAGCTTCTGAATCTGTGTTGATGATATTTATCTGTTTATAAGGCAAGGCTTGTCTCTGTGAGTTGGTAATCTTTATCCCGGGATAGCTTTTCTCTGTATTTTTAGTATAGCCAGTAATCGATTACTCCTGTATGCGCAAAAATATAGCAACTCATCCATGGTAAACATGTCAGCTTTTACCTACATATAGATAAATTCATATTTCACGATATACGACCCAATTTTATTAACACGAGCTGTTACCCATACACCTGTCATCCCCTGTTTATGGTGACTGCGCAGGAACTCTTTATTTGTACAAAGTTGTATCCATCTGGAAGTGTTTTGATCTTTCAACCAGAGTCCCGCTTCACAATGTCCATACTTTCCTCTTGATGGTCCCGGAAAAACAACATCATATTCAGATTCATAGCTAATAACCTTATCCGGAAAAAGATAAACACAGACATCGTAACAGTTCAGACTCAGTATAAATCCAAGACAAAATCCCCCCGTGAATGCATTTAATAAATACTTTAATGTTCTGTTAAAGGTGCGGATATAAAATGCATAAATAAAAGAAAGAGATCCGGTGATTATACCGGTGCAAAAATATGTTGTCCATTCAGGTACCGTATTTTGTAAAACAGTATAATGAGATATAGCGGATGCCCACAACATATACCAGCACAAACCACCTGTAATAAGATATGTTATTGCTGTGGAAAACCATTTCCTGTATTTATTTTCAGGGTAATTGTTCTTGCCCATCAACGCATTTCCAGAATATTTAAAATAACCTGTCACCGAAACGGAATAAAGGCGCAATAACCATAACGGGAAAATATGCGCCTCTGGTAATCGACAGTGTTACTTCAGACAGTGAGTTTCCCATTCCTTGACTGCAAATGTATCCATCATACCTGAAATATAGTCAACCACTGCTCGTTTTTTGCTGATTTCAAATATACAGGAATCTGGTTGGGGTAAGGTGAATTTAAGTTCAGGAGGCAGAAATTTATAATTCTCTCCTTCATTGTAAAAGTCATATAAATCCCTGATTATTTTATTTCCCCTGAACTCATAGGTGAGGATATTACGTTTTCGCATGATGACTTTAAAGAGAAGTTTTTTGAGCCCTTCGGATAACGCATTCAGTTTCCCGAACCCCAGTTCCTGAAAACCATTCAGGTTCGTTACTACAGAAATATCTGCAACGAGGCGATTGACAATATTTGAAGTTAACTCCTTGCGGAATATGATGGCAAATTCTTCTGAGGTTTTCAGTAAGTTAGCCTGAAAAGCGGTGTTTCTCGACTGAGTAACGATTTCCCTGAACTGTTCCCTCGCTCCCCGGAATTCGTCAGAAATCTGAAACTCATATTCAATATCTTCAATCGTGACCATGTTCCTACTAAGGGCATCTTCCAGGTCATGCGCGGCGTAGGCAATCTCATCCGCGAGATCCATTATCTGCGCATCAATCGTTTTCTCTCCGGGATTCAGATCGAGCTGATTTTCAGCAAGCAGGTTAGTATAAAAATCAAAGTCATCATCATAAATGAACTTGCCGGCAGTAGTTGCAGTGCGAGGGGCGGGATACTTAACAACCGAAAGTAAACTACGGTGAGTCAGATTTAATCCGTTGCAGTATGAAAATTTCTTCTCCAGTTTTCTCAGGATACGTAGCGCCTGTGCATTACCTTCATAGCCGCCGATTTCTTCAGACAGTTCATTAAGCAGTTTTTCACCGGAATGACCGAAAGGAGGATTTCCGATGTCATGCGCCAGCGCTGCCAGTTCAACCACCACCGGGTTAACCAGTTTGAGGTCTGACGCGATACTTCGGGCAATCTGAGCAACCTCAAGACTGTGCGTTAATCTGTTTCTGTTGAATTTTTCAGGATCAATTTCAAAAAGTTGCATCTTTCCCTGCAGCCTGCGAAATGATGATGAATACAGAATACGCGCGTAATCCCGTTGATAATTATCCCGGCTTCTTGTTTCACCATCGGGGGACGGGTGCTCTCTGGTATCAGCAAGCGCACTGATAAGTTTTTGTTCCTGCTCTTGCGCAAATTCTTTTAATTCATTGCAGTACATATTTCTTCCTTTCTGGAGAATGTTACCAAATCAGAATACCGGATGAACAAAACTGGTGGCTACATCCTGTAGGGATTATGTATTAGTAAGCTCTGTCCATTAGTGCCATTTCAGGTTATGTTGTCAGTACGAACCTTGTCCGGATGCAAAGGGAGGATTACGGTTTTCCTGCTGGATAACAAAATGGTGTTGTTTATCCTCCGTGAATGTCAATGAATTTCCCGCCATTTTTTGCCTTATGCTCTTCCGTAAAACCACAATGCCGATCACATTTCTGACACTCTTCCTGATGTTTCGCCATAAAACAGTTTCACGACAGACTTTTTCAGGTGTAAATTTTCTCGCTGACACTTTTTGACATGAATTTACACTGGCATCACACAGGCCAGAATACGGGGAGAACATGCAGCGCCGGCAGAACAACATTCTGACGAAAACGTCTCTTTTATCCCGTGCGTTGTCTGTCCCCTGTTGTGATATGTTCCGGCGCGGCTCTCCGTGGATATGCTATCTCTCCCTCTCCGTTTTTTCTGGTTTTTTTATCCCCGCACTTTCGTCTCCGGCAGCCATGCTGTCTCCGGGTGACCGCAGTGCAATTCAGCAGCAACAGCAGCAGTTGCTGGATGAAAACCAGCGCCAGCGTGATGCGCTGGAGCGCAGTGCGCCGCTGACTGTCATACCGTCTCGGGAAACGTCTGCCGGTACTGAAGGCCCCTGCTTTACGGTGTCACGCATTGTTGTCAGTGGGGCCACCCGACTGACGTCTGCAGAAACCGACAGACTGGTGGCACCGTGGGTGAATCAGTGTCTGAATATCACGGGGCTGACCGCGGTCACGGATGCCGTGACGGACGGCTATATACGCCGGGGATATATCACCAGCCGGGCCTTTCTGACAGAGCAGGACCTTTCAGGGGGCGTACTGCACATAACGGTCATGGAAGGCAGGCTGCAGCAAATCCGGGCGGAAGGCGCTGACCTTCCTACCCGCACCCTGAAGATGGTTTTCCCGGGAATGGAGGGGAAGGTTCTGAACCTGCGGGATATTGAGCAGGGGATGGAGCAGATTAATCGTCTGCGTACGGAGCCGGTACAGATTGAAATATCGCCCGGTGACCGTGAGGGATGGTCGGTGGTGACACTGACGGCATCGCCGGAATGGCCTGTCACAGGGAGCGCGGGCTTCGACAACAGCGGACAGAAGAATACCGGTACGGGGCAGTTAAATGGTGTTCTTTCTTTTAATAATCCGCTGGGGCTGGCTGACAACTGGTTTGTCAGCGGGGGACGGAGCAGTGACTTTTCGGTGTCACATGATGCGAGGAATTTTGCCGCCGGTGTCAGTCTGCCGTATGGCTATACCCTGGTGGATTACACGTATTCATGGAGTGACTACCTCAGCACCATTGATAACCGGGGCTGGCGGTGGCGTTCCACGGGAGACCTGCAGACTCACCGGCTGGGACTGTCGCATGTCCTGTTCCGTAACGGGGACATGAAGACAGCACTGACCGGAGGTCTGCAGCACCGCATTATTCACAATTATCTGGATGATGTTCTGCTTCAGGGCAGCAGCCGTAAACTCACTTCATTTTCTGTCGGGCTGAATCACACACACAAGTTTCTGGGTGGTGTCGGAACACTGAATCCGGTATTCACTCGGGGGATGCCCTGGTTCGGCGCAGAAAGCGACCACGGGAAAAGAGGAGACCTGCCCGTAAATCAGTTCCGGAAATGGTCGGTGAGTGCCAGTTTTCAGCGCCCCGTCACGGACAGGGTGTGGTGGCTGACCAGCGCTTATGCACAGTGGTCACCGGACCGTCTTCATGGTGTGGAACAACTGAGCCTCGGGGGTGAGAGTTCAGTGCGTGGCTTTAAGGAGCAGTATATCTCCGGTAATAACGGCGGTTATCTGCGGAATGAGCTGTCCTGGTCTCTGTTCTCCCTGCCATATGTGGGGACAGTCCGTGCAGTGACTGCACTGGACGGCGGCTGGCTGCACTCTGACAGCTATGACCCGTACTCGTCCGGCACGCTGTGGGGTGCTGCTGCCGGGCTCAGCACCACCAGTGGTCATGTTTCCGGTTCGTTCACCGCCGGACTGCCTCTGGTTTACCCGGACTGGCTTGCTCCTGACCATCTCACGGTTTACTGGCGCGTTGCCGTCGCGTTTTAAGGGATTATTACCATGCATCAGCTTCCCGTTCGCTTCACTTACCGCCTGCTGAGTTACCTTATCAGTACGATTATCGCCGGGCAGCCGTTGTTACCGGCTGTGGGGGCCGTCATCACCCCACAAAACGGGGCCGGAATGGATAAAGCGGCAAATGGTGTGCCGGTCGTGAACATTGCCACGCCGAACGGGGCCGGGATTTCGCATAACCGGTTTACGGATTACAACGTCGGGAAGGAAGGGCTGATTCTCAATAATGCCACCGGTAAGCTTAATCCGACGCAGCTTGGCGGCCTGATACAGAATAACCCGAACCTGAAAGCGGGCGGGGAAGCGAAGGGTATCATCAACGAAGTGACCGGCGGTAAGCGTTCACTGCTGCAGGGCTATACGGAAGTGGCCGGCAAAGCGGCGAATGTGATGGTTGCCAACCCGTATGGTATCACCTGTGACGGCTGTGGTTTTATCAACACGCCGCACGCGACGCTCACCACGGGCAGACCTGTGATGAATGCCGACGGCAGCCTGCAGGCGCTGGAGGTGACTGAAGGCAGTATCACCATCAATGGCGCGGGCCTGGACGGCACCCGGAGCGATGCCGTATCCATTATTGCCCGTGCAACGGAAGTGAATGCCGCGCTTCATGCGAAGGATTTAACTGTCACTGCAGGCGCTAACCGGGTAACTGCAGATGGTCGTGTCAGTGCCCTGAAGGGCGAAGGTGATGTGCCGAAAGTTGCTGTTGATACCGGCGCGCTCGGTGGAATGTACGCCAGGCGTATTCATTTGACCTCCACTGAAAGTGGTGTCGGGGTTAATCTGGGTAACCTTTATGCCCGCGAGGGCGATATCATACTGAGCAGTTCCGGAAAACTGGTCCTGAAGAACAGCCTTGCCGGCGGCAATACCACCGTAACCGGAACGGATGTCTCACTTTCAGGGGATAACAAAGCCGGAGGAAATCTCAGCGTTACCGGGACAACGGGACTGACACTGAATCAGTCCCGTCTGGTGACGGATAAAAATCTGGTGCTGTCTTCATCCGGGCAGATAGTACAGAACGGTGGTGAACTGACTGCCGGGCAGAACGCCATGCTCAGTGCACAGCACCTGAACCAGACTTCCGGGACCGTGAATGCAGCTGAAAATGTCACCTTGACCACCACCGATGATACCACACTGAAAGGCCGCAGCGTTGCCGGGAAAACACTCACCGTCAGTTCCGGCAGCCTGAACAACGGCGGGACACTGGTTGCCGGGCGCGATGCCACGGTGAAAACCGGGACATTCAGTAATACCGGTGCCGTCCAGGGGAACGGCCTGAAAGTCACCGCCACTGACCTGACCAGCACCGGCAGTATTAAAAGTGGCAGCACACTCGATATCAGCGTCCGCAATGCCACACTGTCCGGTGATGCCGGTGCAAAAGACAGTGCCCGCGTTACCGTCAGCGGTACACTCGAAAACCGCGGCAGACTCGTCAGCGATGACGTGCTGACGCTCAGTGCCACGCAGATAAACAACAGCGGTACCCTCTCCGGGGCAAAGGAACTTGTGGCTTCTGCAGACACACTGACCACCACAGAAAAATCGGTCACAAACAGTGACGGTAACCTCATGCTGAACAGCGCGTCTTCCACACTGGCGGGTGAAACCAGTGCGGGTGGCACGGTGTCTGTAAAAGGCAACAGTCTGAAGACCACGACCACTGCGCAGACGCAGGGCAACAGTGTCAGCGTGGATGTGCAGAACGCACAGCTTGACGGAACACAGGCTGCCAGAGACATCCTTACCCTGAACGCCAGTGAAAAGCTCACCCACAGCGGGAAAAGCAGCGCCCCGTCGCTCAGCCTCAGTGCGCCGGAACTGACCAGCAGCGGCGTACTTGTTGGTTCCGCCCTGAATACACAGTCACAGACCCTGACCAACAGCGGTCTGTTGCAGGGGAAGGCCTCACTCACCGTTAACACACAGAGGCTTGATAATCAGCAGAACGGCACGCTGTACAGTGCTGCAGACCTGACGCTGGATATACCGGACATCCGCAACAGCGGGCTTATCACCGGTGATAATGGTTTAATGTTAAATGCTGTCTCCCTCAGCAATCCGGGAAAAATCATCGCTGACACGCTGAGCGTCAGGGCGACCACGCTGGATGGTGACGGCCTGTTGCAGGGCGCCGGTGCACTGGCGCTTGCTGGCGACACCCTCTCACAGGGTAGTAACGGGCGCTGGCTGACGGCGGACGACCTCTCCCTCCGGGGCAAAACACTGAATACCGCAGGGACCACGCAGGGACAGAATATCACCGTGCAGGCGGACAGATGGGCGAACAGTGGTTCCGTGCTGGCAACCGGTAACCTTACTGCTTCGGCAACCGGTCAGTTGACCAGTACCGGCGATATCATGAGCCAGGGGGACACCACGCTGAACGCAGCCACCATGGACAACCGGGGCAGTCTGCTTTCGGCCGGCACGCTCTCCCTTGATGGAAACTCACTGGATAACAGCGGCACTGTCCAGGGTAACCATGTCACGATTCGTCAGAACAGTGTCACCAACAGTGGCACGCTCACCGGGGTCGCCACACTGACGCTTGCCGCCCGTATGACATCCCCTCAACCTGCGCTGATGAATAACGGAGGTTCATTGCTGACCAGCGGCGATCTGACAATCACCGCAGGCAGTATTACCAGTTCCGGACACTGGCAGGGCAAACGGGTGCTGATCACCGCAGACAGTCTGGCAAACAGCGGGGCGATCCAGGCGGCTGACAGCCTGACTGCACGTCTGACGGGTGAGCTCGTCAGCGCCGCGGGCAGCAAAGTCACCTCAAACGGTGAAATGGCGCTCAGTGCACTGAATTTAAGCAACAGCGGACAATGGATTGCAAAAAATCTGACCCTGAAGGCGAACTCACTGACCAGTGCGGGCGACATCACCGGAGTGGATGCTCTCACGCTCACGGTGAATCAGACGCTGCACAATCAGACGAACGGAAAACTGCTCAGTGCAGGTGTGCTGACGCTGAAGGCAGACAGTGCCACAAACGACGGGCAATTACAGGGAAATGCCACCACCATCACGGCAGGACAACTCACAAACGGCGGGCATCTGCAGGGCGAAACGCTGACGCTGGCAGTCTCCGGTGGCGTGAACAACCGTTCCGGTGGTGTGCTGCTGAGCCGGAATGCACTGAATGTCAGTACTGCGACCCTGAGTAACCAGGGCACGATACAGGGTGGAGGCGGGGTTTCCCTGAAGGCCACAGACCGTCTGCAGAACGACGGCAAAATCCTCTCCGGCAGTAACCTCACGCTGACGGCGCAGTTGCTGGCGAACACCGGCAGCGGACTGGTACAGGCTGCCACCCTGCTGCTGGATGTGGTGAATACTGTCAACGGCGGACGCGTACTTGCCACCGGCAGTGCCGACGTTAAAGGAACCACGCTGAATAATACCGGTACGCTTCAGGGTGCGGACCTGCTGGTGAATTACCACACATTCAGCAACAGCGGTACCCTGCTGGGAACCTCCGGGCTTGGCGTTAAGGGCAGTTCACTGCTGCAAAATGGTACCGGGCGGCTGTACAGTGCAGGCAACCTGCTGCTTGACGCTCAGGACTTCAGTGGTCAGGGCCAGGTGGTGGCCACCGGTGATGTCACACTGAAACTGATTGCTGCACTCACGAATTACGGTACCCTGGCCGCAGGGAAAACGCTTTCCGTCACGTCGCAAAATGTCATCACCAACGGCGGTGTCATGCAGGGTGATGCCATGGTGCTCGGTACCGGAGAGGCATTCACCAACAATGGAACGCTGACTGCCGGTAAAGGCAACAGTGTTTTCAGCGCACAGCGTCTTTTCCTTAACGCACCGGGTTCACTTCAGGCCGGTGGCGATGTGAGTCTGAACAGCCGGAGTGATATCACCATCAGTGGTTTTACCGGCACGGCAGGCAGTCTGACAATGAATGTGGCCGGTACCCTGCTGAACAGTGCGCTGATTTATGCGGGGAATAACCTGAAGCTGTTTACAGACCGTCTGCATAACCAGCATGGTGATATCCTGGCCGGCAACAGTCTGTGGGTACAGAAGGATGCTTCCGGCGGTGCAAACACAGAGATTATCAATACCTCCGGGAATATTGAGACGCATCAGGGCGATATTGTTGTAAGGACCGGGCATCTTCTGAACCAGCGGGAGGGATTTTCTGCCACAACAACAACCCGGACGAACCCCTCATCCATTCAGGGAATGGGAAATGCTCTGGTTGATATTCCCCTTTCCCTTCTTCCTGACGGCAGCTATGGCTATTTCACCCGTGAAGTTGAAAATCAGCACGGTACGCCCTGCAACGGGCACGGGGCATGCAATATCACAATGGATACGCTTTATTATTACGCGCCGTTTGCTGACAGTGCCACACAGCGCTTTCTCAGCAGCCAGAACATCACAACAGTAACCGGTGCTGATAATCCGGCAGGCCGCATTGCGTCAGGGCGTAATCTTTCTGCTGAGGCTGAACGACTGGAAAACCGGGCGTCATTTATCCTGGCGAATGGGGATATCGCACTCTCGGGCAGAGAGTTAAGCAATCAGAGCTGGCAGACGGGGACAGAGAATGAATATCTGGTATACCGCTACGACCCGAAAACGTTTTACGGTAGCTATGCAACAGGCTCTCTGGATAAACTGCCCCTGCTGTCACCGGAATTTGAAAACAATACCATCAGATTTTCACTGGATGGCCGGGAAAAAGATTACACGCCCGGTAAGACGTATTATTCCGTTATTCAGGCGGGCGGGGATGTTAAGACCCGTTTTACCAGCAGTATCAATAACGGAACAACCACTGCACATGCAGGTAGTGTCAGTCCGGTGGTCTCTGCACCGGTACTGAATACGTTAAGTCAGCAGACCGGCGGAGACAGTCTGACACAGACAGCGCTGCAGCAGTATGAGCCGGTGGTGGTTGGCTCTCCGCAATGGCACGATGAACTGGCAGGTGCCCTGAAAAATATTGCCGGAGGTTCGCCACTGACCGGTCAGACCGGTATCAGTGATGACTGGCCACTGCCTTCCGGCAACAATGGATACCTGGTTCCGTCCACGGACCCGGACAGTCCGTATCTGATTACGGTGAACCCGAAACTGGATGGTCTCGGACAGGTGGACGGTCATTTGTTTGCCGGACTGTATGAGCTTCTTGGAGTGAAGCCGGGTCAGGCGCCACGTGAAACGGCTCCGTCGTATACCGATGAAAAACAGTTTCTGGGTTCATCGTATTTTCTTGACCGCCTCGGGCTGAAACCGGAAAAAGATTATCGTTTCCTGGGGGATGCGGTCTTTGATACCCGGTATGTCAGTAACGCGGTGCTGAGCCGGACGGGTTCACGTTATATCAACGGACTGGGTTCAGACACGGAACAGATGCGGTATCTGATGGATAACGCGGCCAGACAACAGAAAGGACTGGGATTAGAGTTTGGTGTGGCGCTGACAGCTGAACAGATTGCTCAGCTTGACGGCAGCATACTGTGGTGGGAGTCAGTCACCATCAACGGACAGACAGTCATGGTCCCGAAACTGTATCTGTCGCCGGAAGATATCACCCTGCATAACGGCAGCGTTATCAGCGGGAACAACGTGCAGCTTGCGGGCGGCAATATCACCAACAGCGGTGGCAGCATCAACGCACAGAACGACCTCTCGCTCGACAGTACCGGCTATATCGACAACCTGAATGCGGGGCTGATAAGCGCGGGCGGTAGCCTGGACCTGAGCGCCATCGGGGATATCAGCAATATCAGCTCAGTCATCAGCGGTAAAACCGTACAACTGGAAAGCGTGAGTGGCAACATCAGCAATATCACCCGGCGTCAGCAATGGAATGCGGGCAGTGACAGCCAATATGGTGGTGTGCATCTCAGCGGTACGGACACCGGTCCGGTTGCGACCATTAAAGGCACTGATTCACTTTCACTGGATGCAGGGAGAAACATTGATATTACCGGGGCAACGGTCTCGTCCGGTGGAACCCTTGGAATGTCTGCGGGTAATGATATCAACATTGCCGCAACCCTGATAAGCGGGAGCAAAAGTCAGTCCGGTTTCTGGCACACTGATGACAACAGTTCATCATCCACCACCTCACAGGGCAGCAGCATCAGCGCCGGCGGTAACCTGGCGATGGCTGCAGGCCATAATCTGGATGTCACGGCATCCTCTGTTTCTGTCGGGCACAGCGCCCTGCTTTCTGCAGGTAACGACCTGAGTCTGAATGCAGTCAGGGAAAGCAAAAACAGTCGCAACGGCAGGTCAGAAAGTCATGAAAGCCACGCAGCTGTGTCCACGGTGACGGCGGGCGATAACCTCCTCCTTGTTGCCGGTCGTGATGTTGCCAGTCAGGCTGCCGGTGTGGCTGCGGAAAATAACGTGGTCATCCGGGCCGGGCGTGATGTGAACCTGGTGGCAGAGTCTGCCGGCGCAGGTGACAGCTATACGTCGAAGAAAAAGAAAGAGATTAACGAGACAGTCCGTCAGCAGGGAACGGAAATCGCCAGCGGTGGTGACACCACCGTCACCGCAGGACGGGATATCACCGCTGTTGCGTCATCCGTTACCGCAACCGGCAATATCAGCGTGAATGCCGGTCGTGATGTTGCCCTGACCACGGCGACAGAAAGTGACTATCACTATCTGGAAACGAAGAAAAAAAGCGGAGGTTTTCTCAGTAAGAAAACCACCCACACCATCAGTGAGGACAGTGCCTCCCGTGAAGCAGGCTCCCTGCTGTCGGGGAACCGTGTGACCGTTAACGCCGGTGATAACCTGACGGTAGAGGGTTCGGATGTGGTGGCTGACCGGGATGTGTCACTGGCGGCGGGTAACCATGTTGATGTTCTTGCTGCCACCAGTACAGATACGTCCTGGCGCTTTAAGGAAACGAAGAAATCCGGTCTGACGGGTACCGGCGGTATTGGTTTCACCATTGGCAGCAGTAAGACATCGCACGACCGCCGCGAAGCCGGGACAACGCAGAGTCAGAGTGCCAGTACCATCGGCTCCACTGCCGGTAATGTCAGTATTACCGCGGGCAAACAGGCTCATATCAGCGGTTCGGATGTGATTGCGAACCGGGATATCAGCATTACCGGTGACAGTGTGGTGGTTGACCCGGGGCATGACCGTCGTACTGTGGACGAAAAATTTGAGCAGAAGAAAAGCGGGCTGACGGTTGCCCTTTCCGGCACGGTGGGCAGTGCCATCAATAATGCGGTTACCAGTGCACAGGAGACGAAGGAGAGCAGTGACAGCCGTCTGAAAGCCCTGCAGGCCACAAAGACAGCGCTGTCTGGTGTGCAGGCCGGACAGGCTGCGACAATGGCCTCCGCAACCGGTGACCCGAATGCGACGGGAGTCAGCCTGTCGCTCACCACCCAGAAATCGAAATCACAACAACATTCTGAAAGTGACACAGTATCCGGCAGTACGCTGAATGCCGGGAATAATCTGTCTGTTGTCGCAACCGGCAAAAACAGGGGCGATAACCGCGGAGATATTGTGATTGCAGGAAGCCAGCTTAAGGCCGGTGGTAACACAAGCCTGGATGCCGCGAATGATATTCTGTTGAGTGGCGCCGCAAACACACAAAAAACAACGGGCAGGAACAGCAGCAGTGGCGGTGGCGTGGGTGTCAGTATCGGTGCAGGTAAAGGTGCCGGTATCAGCGCCTTTGCCAGCGTTAATGCGGCAAAAGGCAGGGAGAAAGGTAACGGTACTGAGTGGACTGAAACCACAACAGACAGCGGTAAAACCGTCACCATCAACAGTGGTCGGGATACGGTACTGAACGGTGCTCAGGTCAACGGCAACAGGATTATCGCCGATGTGAGCCACGACCTGCTGATAAGCAGCCAGCAGGACACCAGTAAGTACGACAGTAAACAGACCAGCGTGGCTGCCGGCGGCAGTTTTACCTTTGGCTCCATGACCGGCTCAGGTTACATCGCTGCCTCCCGGGATAAGATGAAGAGCCGCTTTGACTCCGTTGCTGAACAAACCGGAATGTTTGCCGGTGATGGTGGCTTCGACATTACAGTGGGCAGACATACCCAACTGGATGGTGCGGTGATTGCCTCCACTGCCACACCGGATAAAAACCACCTGGATACCGGAACGCTGGGGTTCAGTGACCTTCACAACGAAGCGGATTATAAAGTCAGTCACAGTGGAATCAGTCTGAGCGGTGGTGGCAGCTTCGGGGATAAATTTCAGGGTAACATGCCGGGTGGCATGATATCCGCCGGAGGTCACAGCGGACATGCGGAAGGAACGACTCAGGCCGCAGTGGCAGAAGGCACTATCACCATCCGGGACAGGGACAATCAGAAGCAGAATCTGGTGAACCTGAGCCGTGACCCTGCGCACGCTAATGACAGTATCAGCCCGATATTTGACAAGGAGAAAGAGCAGAGGCGTCTGCAGACAGTGGAGCTTATCAGTGACATAGGCAGTCAGGTGGCGGATATTGCCAGAACGGAAGGACAGATAGCCGGTGAGAAAGCGAAGCGGGACCCAGCAGCTCTGAATCAGGCCCGCGCAGAGCTTGAGGCAGCAGGAAAGCCGTTTACGGAACAGGATGTGGCACAGCGGGCCTACAATAACGGCATGGCGGCCTCCGGTTTTGGAACGGGAGGCAAATACCAGCAGGCGATACAGGCCGCAACGTCAGCAGTACAGGGACTGGCCGGTGGTAATCTGAGTGCAGCCCTGGCAGGTGGTGCAGCACCGTATCTGGCTGAAGTGGTGAAAACCATGACCACAGACCCGGTTACAGGTGAGGTGAATAAGGCTGCAAATGTGGCTGCTCATGCCGTGGTGAATGCTGCACTGGCGGTGGCACAGGGTAATAACGCCCTTGCCGGTGCCGCAGGTGCAGCCACCGGTGAAGTGGTTGGGATAATAGCCACACAGATGTACGGTAAGCCGGTGAGTGAACTGAGCGAGACAGAGAAACAGACGGTCTCAACACTGGCAACGGTTGCTGCCGGTCTGGCCGGTGGTCTGGTGGGAGACTCAGGTGCTTCAGCGGTAGCCGGCGCACAGTCAGGTAAGACAACGGTTGAGAATAATGCGCTCAGCTTCGGTGATGGTTTTGAAAGCAATGCAGCTGCGGCTACATCATGGAACAAGTACGCGGTGGACAATAATCTGACACCGGAACAAACACAGGCTGGGCTGGATAAGATAGCGAAAGGTGATATGCCGGACAGTACCAATATCACGAAAGTGATCGTGGATGGATATCAGGATGGTGTAATGATTGCCGGGGCATGGTATCTGGGGCCTGCTGCGTCAGCAGGTAAAGTTCTTGGTGGCGGGCTTCTTGGACTGGCGGCCAATAGTGGTTATCAGGTCTATGATTTGAACCAGCCGCAGAATGCGAATAAGTCGTGGGACTATCTGGGAAGCGCGACCTCATTTACAACAGGCATGATGGCTCCCGGTCGTGGTGTCCTTGCGAACACAGGTATCGCAATGGGTGGGGCATTCTTTACTGATGGTCCAAATACAGCTTCACTGGCCGGGGCTGGTATTGGTGCTGGTCTGGGTGGGGCATTTGGGAAGTATGCCCCCACAGCCGTGGGGAAAATCTTAGGGAATGATCCTGTTCCGGGCTTTATTTATGAGCTTGGCGGTGGTGCTGTCTCTGAGTTTACCAATGGAATTATCAAGGATTTCAATAATCCTCAAGCTCCTGAAAAAAAGGAAAATAAATGAGAATTTTGTGGAATTATTTAACTCTCCTTCTGTACTGCTGCCTGTTTTTTACAATAGCGTTACTTGGAGTCGGTTTGGTTGTATCTCTGTTTTTTTCTTTCAAAAATGAGTTTTTTTTATTTCCAATCAATCAAATAAAAAGGGCTGTTTATTTTGGTGTTATTACCGGGTTAACTGCATGGGTTGGGATTGTTTTTTCTAAACTGATAGCCAGATATAAATCAAGGAAAACACCGCCTGACTCTGAGTGACTTTTGATATAACGCAGACAGTACAGTTGCAAACATCTGTTGGGTTCCAGACATAACGCAAATTATGCTTGGTTCGTTGTTCTGAACTATACATAATTTGCGTTATGTTGAACCGTTGGAGGCTGTTCACCTGTAGGTGAATGTTGAGAATAACCAGCTGGGTGGCAGTGAATGGCTCCAGACGGAAAAAGCCAGAGAGCATGGTGCTTATGTTCTCTCCTGTAGTGATAATCCTTCCGGTGAAGCCTGTAAGCGGGGGCAGGCTGAAAATAAAGCTTATGCTGCCGCATTAGCGACAGGTGGCTGTTACCGGGGAGTGCCCAAGCTATGTGGTTACTTGGTGCCGGAGCAAATGCCGTGATGCAGTATGCAGATAGTGGTGAAATAAACTCGGTCAACTCAGTGGCAGCAGGTTGGATAAATGCGATAACCATGGGGCAGGGCTGGAAAGGGACAATAGCCTAGAATGCGGCAGGTGGTGCGTTGGGTAACTGGATTGACAACAAAGATCCTCTGTCTGGTGCACTTGCGTATTACCGTGAAGGAGATCGGTAACATCGATGGAGATCGGTTCGCGTCAGTTTCCCCCTGTGTCAGCATAGTTGTCGCCTAGATTTTTACACAGGAGAGAGACTATGCCCGCACATGCAGTACCAATTGATATAAAAGAACAAGGTGTTACCTGGTTATTACCACCTTATAGTTGGTCCATACGGCATATTGCTCGTAAACTGGACCTGAGCCCTTCAGTAATAGCAAGATGGAGACTTGAACTGGTGCAACAAGGCCTGTTACCTGAAAATGAAAAAATATCTTCTGTCGATGGAAATGAATGGACACCGGAGCGACGATTTTCTGTTGTAATTGAAACTGCAACATTATCTGAAATGGAACTGGCTGATTATTGTCGGAGAATGGGGTTATTTGTTGAGCAAGTTAAAGAATGGAGAGCTATATCCATTCAGGCTCATGAAATGAAAATGGCAGAAAGTCGCCGTGCTGATAAAGAATTACGCGAAGCAAAGACCCGGTTACGGGAACTGGAAAAAGAACTTCTCCGTAAAGATAAAGCTCTGGCGGAAGCAGCTGCTCTTTTGATGTTAAGGGAAAAGTTCAATGCCCTCTGGGACAACAGCGAGGAAGGCTGACTCCTCTTCCAGAGCGGCAGAAGATTATTAATCTGGTCAGCGAGGCTGTCAGTTCAGGAGCGAGAAAAACACAAGCCTGCCAGTGTATTGGTATTTCAGTCAGAACACTTCAACGTTGGATGCAGGGTGGTGTGGTTCATGCAGATCAGAGACCAGGTGCATCAAGGCGTACCCCGGGGAATAAACTGTCAGAAACAGAAAGATTAAGAATACTTGATGTATGCAATTCTCCGGAGTTTGCATCATTGTCTCCGAATATTATTGTTCCGACTCTTGCCGACAGAGGGGTTTATATCGCGTCAGAATCAACTTTTTATCGCGTATTAAATTTAGCTAACCAACTGATAAGGAGAACCCGTGAACACCAATATAAGCGGCCTGAAGTACTCAAAGCTGTAGCCCCCAACCAGGTGTGGAGCTGGGATATTAGTTATATCCCATCGTGGGTTAAGGGGCAGCATTTTTATCTCTATATGATCGTCGATATTTATAGCCGAAAAATTATAGCTGCCGAAGTATTTACGAAAGAATCTGGGCAGTATGCGGCAGAACTGCTTCAACGTGCTGTATGGAATGAAAAATGTTCATCCCGCAATCTCGTGCTTCATTCTGATAACGGAGGACCAATGCGCAGTTGTACGTTACTGGCAAAAATGTACGCTCTTGGCGTATTAAGTTCTTATTCCCGTCCCCGGGTCAGCAATGATAACCCTTATTCCGAATCGCTCTTCCGGACGATTAAGTATTGTCCATGGTGGCCAGAGAATGGTTTTCGAACCATAGATGAAGCCAGAAGTTGGTTAAGCAGGTTCATGCGATGGTACAACCTGGAACACAAGCACAGCGGTATTAAGTATGTTACTCCGGATGAACGCCATCGCGGAATTGACGCACAAATACTGGAAGCCAGAAAAAAAGTTTATCGCGAAGCTCGCAAACGTCATCCTGAGCGCTGGAGCAAACAGTTGCGTGACTGGGAACTCATTCAGGCAGTTTATCTGAATCCAGAAAAAGAAGCGGCATAACTGTAATTTTATTACATCAGGCGACAACTACCTTGAAAAACGCCGCGAATCACTGATCGATGTTCCATGAAAATACGCAGCACTTATCAATGGTGGTGCTTCTGGTATTGATTATGGCATTGGTAAGGGACTTTCATGGGGGGTTAATGAAGGGGCAAACTGGAGGAAAGGTGGCTGGAACCCTAAGTTTAATGCTGATCTGAGACATTACTTGGCCCATACGTAGACTACCACGATGCCGCTATCACGCCTGAATATGTCATAAATGAATCTATGACCTTTAATTACTTGTCTCAATAAATACTCATGACGATTTTATTCTGACAGTTTTTCATTATCAGGCCTGATGTCAGGTTAGGGTATACACATGTCTGACAAAATTTGAACGTTAATAATTCAGCCAAAGTGTTTGCAGAAAACGGGAGAGTAGGAATGACTAATTTATTCAAGAAGCTTTTTGGCAGAAAGAATAAAGATTCCAGTGCTAACACAGCAATTCTTTCAGAGCCAGATCTCACAATTGCACGAGCGAATAACGAAATGCAGTTACTCACACAAGCCGCTATAGAAATGTGGGGACTTGATACTGCTGCGTGGGATGTTGATCTTAATACAGGTACAATCACCTTCACCAATGATGAAAAAGAGATCATGGTCACAGCACCTGTTCAAGTGGTTGGCACTTACGATACTGAAGACAGCACCTGGTTATGGGGGTGGGACCATCCGTCAGTCAGCGAGTCACTTGGAGAATATGCCCGGCGCGTGCACGACTTTGGTGAGCAATATGGCAAAGAAACACTAACCACACGCAAAATTGCTGCGTCTATGGATGATGCCTGGGAATTTACTGCTCTTGCCTGTTATCTCGGCGATGGACAGGGAGGTTATAGGGGAGTATCTGGTTCAACTTGTGTTTTTATGGTCTATGGTCCAGTGACACTCAACAAAAAGGATTAAGCATATCTGCTATTCTATTTACTTTAAGTTAGGCATGACGCTTATTTATTGGTGAGCACTACGTTCCATGGAGGTAGTTCATCAACAGGTTGGAAGGCCATTCCGGCAAAACTTTCAGTATATGAGGCAGATACGCTTCCGGATCGATATCGCTCAGCCGATAGGTTCCGATTAGTCCGTGCGCAGTGCACCACGTTTTCTGCTGTAATAGCTGCCGAAGAACACTGTTATCAAATAAATCTGGATTATTTTAATGCACAAAAATAATGAATTTTATGTTTGTCGGGTATGTGGTGCTGAACAGCCAGAAGCACCATGGGGAGATGATGGTGAGACACCAACATACGATATATGTAATTGCTGTGGGGTTGAATTTGGTTATGAGGATTCGACCGTGCAAAGTATAAAAAAATATAGAGCAAAATGGTTAGACAGTGGTGCGAAATGGATGAATAAAAAATCGGAACCACAAAACTGGTCGGTTGATGAACAACTTGCACACATCCCACTGAAATATCGTTGATTTTGATAAAGTTTTAATAAGTGAAGATATTGCCCGTACACAGGGAGAACTGAATGCGTTGAAGGCCGCGAAGGAAGCAACCGGCGAAACACTTCCTGCTAATGCAACAGAGAAACAACGTCAGGAATATCTTGCGAAACTGCGTGACACGCAGGCTTACAGGAATGAAATGGCGAAGTATGGTACCGGCAGTGAAATTCAGCGGGGTATCCAGGCCGCGACGGCAGCGCTTCAGGGACTGGCGGGGGATAATTTAGCAGGTGCTTTGGCCGGAGCTTCGGCGCCGGAGCTGGCGAACATCATCGGTCATCACGCGGGTATTGATGACAATACAGCGGCAAAAGCCATTGCCCATGCCATTCTCGGTGGTGTGACAGCAGCCCTTCAGGGCAACAGTGCGGCAGCAGGCGCAATTGGTGCGGGTACTGGTGAAGTGATCTCGTCAGCCATTGCGAAAAGCCTCTACCCGGACGTAGATTCGTCGAAACTGACAGAAGATCAGAAGCAAACCGTAAGCACGCTGGCAACGCTGTCAGCGGGTATGGCTGGCGGCATTGCCAGTGGCGATGTGGCTGGCGCGGCTGCTGGGGTTGGTGTCGGGAAGAACATTGCTGAGAATAACCTGGTTGGTGGCACAGAGTCCGAGCAGAGCAAAGCTGCTCAGATGCATGGCGCAGATGTACTTTCCTGTAACGATGCCCCAGGCGGTGAAGCCTGTAAGCGAGGAGAAGCAGCCAATAAAGCGTATGCCGGAGCGTTGGCCACTGGTAGTGTAGCTCTCTTACCTGGCGGTGCTCAGGCCATGTGGGGATTAGGGGCAGGAGCTAATGCAGGTGTTAGCTATCTGACGGATGGAACTATAGATCCTACAACAGCGATTATCGGTGGTTGGGTTAATGTGATTAGTGCAGGGAATGGAGTTGTAGGCACAGTTGGCTGGAATGCAACTGGAGGAGCATTAGGAAACTGGCTCGAAGGAAAAGCCCCAACATCTGGTGCGTTGATCAATGGTGCTGGTTCTGCTATTGGATATGGCATTGGTAAAGGCCTTTCATGGGGCATTAATAGTGGTGCTAACTGGTTAAAAGACGGCTGGGACCCGAAATTTAATCCAACACTTCAAAAATATACCGATATTAAAGGAGAATTGGGGCTATCAAAAGAAATGACACCCAGTAGGATTCCTGGTATAGCTGGGGATGTGTCGGCTTCTTTTGCTTCTGAGTATGAAGGCAAAAAGATTGAGTCTTACATTCCGGAGGTGAAAAAATGAGCGGCAATTCTCAGCACTTATCAGAATTGTTTATTATTTTTATAATCGCATTTCTTTCTATAGTGGTGTCATTCCTATGTATTGATGTGTTTTTTTCTTTGGTGGAGTGGTTGATAACAGGTAATTTAAATATTAGTTTGAAAGAGATTCGGCATGTTTTGTTTATCGGATGTGTGATTGGCTCATTTATTGGTATTTGGATTTGCCCCTATATTTCCAGACATCTGTTATCACTTAACCCATTACAGGCCCGCTGCCGCAGATATTCCCGTGGCGAGCGATAACCCAACGCACTATGCGGATGCCATTCGTTATAATGCTCG
>NZ_PYQM01000052.1:0-21293 GCF_003027595.1 Escherichia sp. 20412-1
ATCGTAACGGGATACCAGATCAAGGGCCTGTCCAATGTGCATAAAAAAATCCGGAAACGAGTGAGCGTTTCCGGATTCTTACACAGCCACTGGATCGGTCAACTGATCCTTAACTGATCGGCATTACTCCTCAGGAGGTGGTCTTTTACTTCTTACGTTTCAGTACAAAACGTGATCAGCCCCTCATTTTTTCCCTGATGAAAAATTTTCCATTGTCTCTCCTGTAAACCTGTGCTTGTATAAATATTGTTAAACACAAAACAAACAAGGTCCCCAATGACTACTTCCATGCTCAACGCAAAACTACTACCAACTGCGCCATCCGCCGCAGTGGTCGTCGTGCGTGTGGTGGTGGTCGTCGGCAATGCGCCGTAGGGACTGGAACAACACACGATTCCAAAACCCCGCCGGCGCAAACCGGGCGGGGTTTTTCGTTTAAGCACCCCCGGAAAGTCGGCCCAGAAGAAAAGGACTGGAGCATGGCAAGTTCGGGCACAACATCGACACGTAAGCGCTTTACTGGCGCAGAATTTATCGTTTATTTCCTGGAACAACAGGGCATTAAGGTTGTGACGGGGATCCCTGGTGGCTCAATTCTCCCTGTCTATGACGCCTTAAGCCAAAGTACACAAATCCGCCATATTCTGGCCCGTCACGAACAAGGAGCGGGATTTATCGCCCAGGGGATGGCGCGCACCGACGGAAAACCAGCGGTTTGCATGGCCTGCAGTGGGCCGGGAGCGACTAATCTGGTGACTGCCATTGCCGATGCGAGGCTGGACTCCATTCCGCTGATTTGCATCACCGGTCAGGTTCCGGCCTCAATGATTGGCACCGACGCCTTCCAGGAAGTCGATACCTACGGCATCTCTATCCCCATCACCAAACATAACTATCTGGTCAGACATATCGAAGAACTTCCGCAGGTCATGAGTGATGCCTTTCGCATTGCGCAATCAGGCCGCCCTGGCCCGGTGTGGATAGACATTCCTAAGGATGTGCAAACAGCGGTTTTTGAGATTGAAGAACAACCTGCTCCGGTAGAAAAAGCCGCCGCGCCTGCCTTTAGTGAAGAGAGCATTCGTGACGCGGCAGCGATGATTAACGCAGCCAAACGCCCGGTGCTTTATCTGGGAGGCGGTGTGATCAACGCGCCTGCGCGGGTGCGTGAACTGGCAGAGAAAGCGCAACTGCCCACCACCATGACCTTAATGGCGCTGGGCATGTTGCCAAAAGCGCATCCGCTGTCGCTGGGTATGCTGGGAATGCACGGTGTACGCAGCACCAACTTTATCTTGCAGGAGGCGGATCTGCTGATTGTGCTCGGTGCACGTTTTGATGATCGGGCGATAGGCAAAACCGAGGAGTTCTGCCCGAACGCGAAAATCATTCATGTTGATATCGACCGCGCAGAGCTGGGCAAAGTTAAGCAAGCGCACGTGGCGATTCAGGCGGATGTTGATGATGTGTTGTCGCAATTAATCCCACTGGTGGAAGTCCAACCGCGTACAGAGTGGCACCAACAGGTGGCTGATTTACAACGCGAATTCCCGTGCCCTATCCCGAAAGCATGCGATCCGTTAACGCATTACGGCCTGATCAACGCCGTTGCCGCCTGTGTGGATGACAACGCGATTATCACGACCGATGTTGGTCAGCACCAGATGTGGACCGCACAAGCGTATCCGCTCAATCGTCCTCGTCAGTGGCTGACCTCCGGTGGGCTGGGAACCATGGGCTTTGGCCTGCCAGCGGCGATTGGCGCGGCGCTGGCAAACCCGGATCGCAAAGTTTTATGTTTCTCCGGTGACGGCAGTCTGATGATGAATATTCAGGAGATGGCCACCGCCAGCGAAAACCAACTGGATGTCAAAATCATTCTGATGAACAACGAAGCGTTAGGGTTGGTGCATCAGCAGCAAAGCCTGTTCTACAAGCAGGGCGTTTTTGCCGCCACCTATCCGGGCAAAATCAACTTTATGCAAATAGCCGCCGGATTCGGCCTCGAAACCTGTGATTTGAATAACGAAGCCGATCCGCAGGCCGCGTTGCAGGAAATTATTAATCGCCCTGGCCCGGCGCTGATCCACGTGCGCATTGATGCCGAAGAAAAAGTTTACCCGATGGTGCCGCCAGGTGCGGCGAATACTGAAATGGTGGGGGAATAAACCATGCAAAACACAACTCATGACAACGTGATTCTGGAACTCACCGTTCGCAACCATCCGGGCGTAATGACCCACGTTTGTGGGCTTTTTGCCCGCCGCGCCTTTAACGTCGAGGGTATTCTCTGCCTGCCGATTCAGGACAGCGACAAAAGCCATATTTGGCTACTGGTTAATGATGACCAGCGGCTGGAGCAGATGATAAGCCAAATCGACAAACTGGAAGATGTGGTCAAAGTGCAGCGTAATCAGTCTGACCCGACCATGTTTAACAAGATTGCAGTGTTCTTTCAGTAACCGCTCAAGGCTTGAACAGCGGCGCGCTTATCGTTAAGGTAAGCGCGTTTTTTTACCCGCCAGGACAAGACCATGATCACCGTTGCCCTTATAGACGATCACCTTATCGTCCGCTCCGGCTTTGCGCAGTTGCTGGGGCTGGAACCTGATTTGCAGGTAGTTGCTGAGTTTGGCTCGGGGCGCGAGGCGCTGGCCGGATTGCCTGGGCGCGGTGTGCAGGTGTGTATTTGCGACATCTCAATGCCGGATATTTCGGGGCTGGAGTTGCTAAGTCTGCTACCAAAAGGGATGGCGACAATTATGCTCTCCGTTCATGACAGTCCGGCGCTGGTTGAGCAGGCGCTTAATGCGGGCGCGCGCGGTTTTCTCTCCAAACGTTGTAGCCCGGACGAGCTGATCGCCGCCGTGCATACAGTTGCCACGGGCGGCTGTTATCTGACGCCGGACATCGCCATTAAGCTGGCATCCGGCCGCCAGGACCCACTGACCAAACGCGAACGTCAGGTGGCGGAAAAGCTGGCGCAAGGGATGGCAGTAAAAGAGATCGCCGCTGAACTGGGGTTGTCGCCTAAAACAGTGCACGTACATCGCGCTAATCTGATGGAAAAACTGGGCGTCAGTAACGACGTTGAACTGGCTCGCCGCATGTTTGATGGCTGGTGATGAAGACGTTTTTTTCCCGCTTAATTACCGTTATTGCCTGCTTTTTTATTTTCTCTGCCGCGTGGTTTTGCCTGTGGAGTATCAGCCTGCATTTGGTTGAACGCCCGGAGCTGGCTGTGCTGCTGTTCCCGTTTGGCTTGCGGCTGGGACTGATGTTGCAATGCCCGCGCGGATACTGGCCCGTATTGCTGGGCGCGGAATGGTTGCTGATTTACTGGTTGATGCAGGCGGTTGGGTTAACGCATTTTCCGTTATTGATGATCGGTAGTTTACTGACGTTACTGCCCGTGGCGTTGATTTCTCGCTATCGCCATCAGCGTGACTGGCGCACGTTGCTGTTACAAGGAGCAGCGTTGACGGCGGCAGCGTTGTTACAGTCACTGCCCTGGCTTTGGCACAGGTATGGAAACGAGTCGTGGAACGCGCTGTTATTGACCTTAACTGGCGGTCTGACGCTGGCTCCTGTTTGTCTCGTGTTCTGGCATTACCTGGCGAATAACACCTGGCTACCGCTGGGGCCGTCGCTGGTTTCTCAGCCGATAAACTGGCGTGGACGCCATCTGGTCTGGTACTTGCTGCTGTTTGTTATCAGTCTCTGGTTGCAACTGGGGCTGCCGAACGAACTGTCGCGCTTTACGCCATTCTGCCTGGCGCTGCCGATTATTGCCCTGGCCTGGCACTATGGCTGGCAAGGAGCGCTGATTGCGACGCTGATGAACGCCATTGCGTTGATTGCCAGCCAGACATGGCATGATCATCCGGTGGATTTATTGCTCTCGCTGCTGGTGCAAAGCCTTACAGGCTTGTTGCTTGGTGCAGGTATTCAGCGACTGCGCGAGCTTAACCAGTCGCTGCAAAAGGAACTGGCGCGCAATCAGCATCTTGCTGAACGTTTGCTGGAAACCGAAGAGAGCGTGCGCCGCGACGTAGCGCGTGAACTGCACGATGATATCGGCCAGACCATCACCGCTATTCGCACCCAGGCGGGCATTGTTCAGCGACTGGCAGCGGATAACGCCAGTGTGAAGCAGAGTGGACAGCTAATCGAACAACTGTCGCTGGGCGTTTACGACGCGGTGCGCCGCTTGTTAGGGCGGTTACGCCCACGCCAGTTGGATGACCTCACTCTTGAGCAGGCCATTCGTTCACTGATGCGAGAAATGGAACTGGAGGGGCGCGGTATTATCAGTCATCTCGAATGGCGGATAGATGAATCGGCGTTAAGTGAAAACCAGCGAGTAACGCTGTTTCGTGTCTGCCAGGAAGGGCTGAACAACATTGTGAAACATGCCGATGCCAGTGCGGTCACGCTGCAAGGCTGGCAGCAGGATGAGCGGTTAATGCTGGTGATTGAAGACGATGGTAGCGGTTTGCCGCCAGACTCAGGGCAACACGGTTTTGGCCTCACCGGAATGCGTGAGCGCGTGACGGCGCTGGGCGGCACCTTAACCATCTCCTGTCTGCACGGCACACGCGTCAGTGTCTCTCTCCCCCAACGTTATGTCTAAGGCTTGATGATGTTGCAGTTTCTGAAAGCGCCTGCCGACGCGCCGCTGATGAGTGATAAACGTGAAATTGATGCCTGCTACCGCTACTGGCGTCGGCATATTTTGTTGACCATCTGGTTAGGTTATGCGCTGTTTTATTTCACGCGTAAAAGTTTTAACGCCGCTATGCCGGAAATCCTTGCTACCGGCGTGCTAAGTCGTAGCGATATTGGCCTGTTAGCAACCCTGTTTTATATCACCTACGGTTTGTCGAAGTTTGTCTCCGGCATTGTCAGCGACCGCTCAAATGCGCGTTATTTTATGGGGATTGGGCTTATCGCGACTGGCATCATCAACATTCTGTTTGGATTTTCCACTTCGCTATGGGCGTTTGCCGTGCTCTGGGTGTTGAACGCCTTTTTCCAGGGCTGGGGGTCGCCGGTTTGTGCGCGTCTGTTAACTGCCTGGTATTCACGTACCGAGCGTGGCGGTTGGTGGGCGCTGTGGAATACGGCACATAACGTTGGCGGTGCGTTGATCCCCATCGTGATGGCGGCAGTTGCGCTGCATTATAGCTGGCGTATCGGGATGATGATTGCCGGAAGTTTAGCCATTATAGTGGGGGTTTTTCTCTGCTGGCGGCTACGCGACCGCCCGCAGGCGTTAGGTTTACCGGCGGTCGGAGAATGGCGGCACGACGCACTGGAGGTAGCCCAGCAACAGGAAGGGGCGGGGTTGACACGTAAAGAGATCCTCACCAAATATGTGTTGCTGAATCCATACATCTGGCTGCTTTCGTTCTGCTACGTGCTGGTTTACGTGGTTCGTGCAGCGATTAACGACTGGGGCAACTTGTACATGTCCGAGACGCTGGGCGTCGATTTGGTGACGGCGAATACCGCGGTAACCATGTTTGAACTGGGCGGATTTATCGGTGCGCTGGTTGCAGGCTGGGGATCGGACAAACTGTTTAACGGTAACCGTGGGCCGATGAATTTGATATTCGCCGCGGGGATTTTGCTTTCTGTCGGCTCGCTGTGGCTGATGCCGTTTGCCAGTTACGTGATGCAGGCGACCTGCTTTTTCACCATTGGTTTTTTTGTTTTTGGCCCGCAGATGTTAATCGGCATGGCAGCGGCAGAGTGTTCTCACAAAGAGGCGGCAGGGGCAGCGACGGGGTTTGTCGGCTTGTTTGCTTATCTTGGGGCATCGCTCGCCGGTTGGCCGCTGGCGAAAGTGCTCGATACCTGGCACTGGAGCGGTTTTTTTGTGGTTATCGCTATCGCCGCCGGGATTTCGGCGCTGCTGTTACTGCCCTTTTTGAATGCTCAGGCACCACGCGAAGCGTGATGCATCTCACCTTTTTACTTCATATCCGGCAAAACTAAGAAATTTTCCTGGTTTTGCCTGGACGCTATCCCAGGCCTGATTTGCTGCTGATTTTTACAATGAATACCTCACGCAGGTATTCATTTCAGGAGTAACCCATGCTGGCTTTCCTCAACCAGGTTCGCAAGCCGACTCTGGATCTTCCGCTCGAAGTGCGGCGCAAAATGTGGTTCAAACCGTTCATGCAATCCTACCTGGTGGTCTTTATTGGCTACCTGACGATGTACCTGATTCGTAAGAACTTTAACATTGCGCAGAACGACATGATCTCCACCTACGGGCTGAGCATGACGCAGTTGGGGATGATAGGACTGGGCTTCTCCATCACCTATGGCGTGGGCAAAACGCTGGTTTCCTATTACGCTGACGGCAAAAATACTAAGCAGTTCCTGCCATTCATGCTGATCCTTTCAGCTATTTGTATGCTGGGGTTCAGCGCCAGTATGGGCAGCGGCTCGGTTAGCCTGTTCCTGATGATTGCTTTCTACGCCTTAAGCGGCTTTTTCCAGAGCACCGGCGGTTCGTGCAGTTACTCCACCATCACCAAATGGACGCCGCGTCGTAAGCGCGGGACGTTCCTCGGTTTCTGGAACATTTCCCACAACCTCGGCGGCGCGGGTGCGGCGGGTGTGGCGCTGTTCGGCGCAAATTACCTGTTCGATGGCCACGTGATTGGCATGTTTATTTTCCCGTCGATTATTGCACTGATTGTCGGTTTTATCGGTCTGCGTTACGGAAGTGACTCCCCTGAAGCTTATGGTCTTGGCAAAGCCGAAGAACTGTTCGGTGAAGAGATCAGCGAAGAGGACAAAGAGACGGAATCCACGGATATGACCAAGTGGCAGATCTTTGTCGAATATGTTTTGAAAAACAAAGTGATCTGGCTGCTGTGCTTCGCCAACATCTTCCTGTACGTGGTGCGTATTGGTATCGACCAGTGGTCAACCGTCTACGCTTTCCAGGAACTCAAACTCTCTAAAGCGGTAGCGATTCAGGGCTTTACGCTGTTTGAAGCAGGCGCACTGGTCGGTACGCTGCTGTGGGGCTGGCTCTCCGACCTGGCGAATGGTCGCCGTGGCCTGGTGGCCTGCATCGCGCTGGCACTGATTATCGCGACACTCGGTGTGTATCAGCACGCCAGCAATCAATATATCTACCTGGCTTCTCTCTTTGCATTAGGTTTCCTGGTATTTGGTCCGCAACTGTTGATTGGCGTGGCGGCTGTTGGCTTTGTACCGAAAAAAGCGATCGGCGCTGCCGACGGGATTAAAGGCACCTTCGCCTACCTGATTGGTGACAGCTTTGCCAAGTTAGGTCTGGGGATGATTGCCGATGGTACTCCGGTATTCGGCCTTACCGGCTGGGCTGGAACCTTCGCCGCGCTGGATATCGCCGCAATTGGCTGTATCTGCCTGATGGCGATAGTCGCGGTGATGGAAGAACGCAAAATCCGCCGCGAGAAAAAAATTCAGCAGTTGACAGTGGCATAAACGTAACTGGTGACTTTTGCCCGGCATGATGCCGGGCTTTTTTTATTCCACGATCTCAAGCGTAGTGAAGGAAAACGTCTCGCCATCAAACAAACCCTGGCTGGTCAGTTTCAGCGCGGGGATCACTGGCAGGGAAAGAAATGCCATCTGAATAAACGGTTCATCCGGTAGTGGACCACATTCACGGGCGGCGACTTTCAATGCGTCAATTTGTTCCGCCAGTGACTGCGCTGTGTCGGTGCTCATCAGCCCGGCAATGGGCAACGGCAGGTGGCTCTGTACCTGACCGTTACGTACTACGCAAAGCCCACCGCCGTCCTGAATAACCTGATTCACCGCCAGCGCCATTTCTTCGGTGCTACGACCGATCACCACAATATTATGGCTGTCATGGCTGACCGTCGCCGCCATCGCGCCTTCGTTCAGGCCAAAGCCGCCGAGCAAACCACAGGCCGGAGCCAGTCGTTGCCCGTAGCGCTCAAGCACGGCAATAAAGCACACATCATCGCGATCAAAACCGTTTTCGCTGTAAACGCAGGAGCGGGAGTGCGTAATCAGTTCGTTATGAATAACGTCAATGACACGATAGCGTTTTCCGGGAGTAAATTGCAGCGCAAAGTCGCTGGCGGAAACTGGCTGGCGGGCAATGGTATTGCCATACGGCGGGGCAGATTGCGCCAGTCTTACCGACTCTTGTGCCTGTAAGGTTTGTGCGTCAATCGGTTCGCCTTTCACCAGTACCTGTTGTACTGTGACCTTACGCGCGTCACTTAGCAGAACGATATCGGCCTGTTTGCCTGGTGCCAGTAAACCGAGATGATTAAGACCAAAATGACGCGCCGTCGACCAACTGGCTACACGATATGCCACATGCAGCGGCACATTGTGTTGTTCGATCAGGCGGCGGATTAAGGCGTCGATATGCCCTTCATGGGCAATTTCCCACGGGTTACGGTCATCGGTACAGAGCATGCATTGCGGGCTGTTAAATTCGTTGATCAACGGTGCCAGTGCATTGAGATTGCGGGCGGCGGACCCTTCGCGGATCATCAACGACATACCGAGTTGTAATTTCCGGCGACCTTCTTCCAGCAGATAACTTTCGTGGCAGTTTTCAATACCCGCAGCAATATAAGCGTTAAGTTCTTTACCACCCAAACCGGGACAGTGACCGTCCAGCGTCAGATGGCGAAACGCGTCCAGTTTATCGAGTAGCGCATTTTGGCCGCTAATCACGCCTGGATAGTCCATCATCTCGGCCAGACCGGTAACCTGCGGATGATCCTGCCAGGTGAGCATCTGTTCGAGGGTAAAACTGGCACCGTTTACATCGCAGCCTTCCAGGGCGGGAACGCAAGAACTGACCTGCAAATACTGATTCTGCCTTGCCTGTTCAGCGCAGCGGGCAAACCAGGCGAATCCGGCTTCACCCATGACGTTGACGATTTCATGAGGGTCGCAAATGACGGTTGTCAGGCCACGCGGCAGGGTGGCGGTTTCAAAGGTGACTGGCGTCATCATGCTGGATTCAATATGCAGGTGAGCATCAATAAACCCCGGCACTGCCGTTGCGCCGTTAGCATCAATTCGATGCAAAGCCGGAGCGTCGGCGTATTCTGCGCCAACACCGGCAATGTAACGCCCTTTAATCACAATCGGGCCGGAAATTTCTCCGCCATTGATCAGATCCAGAATAGAGACATTATCAATAATATAATCGGCAACGGCTTCTCCACGGGATACGGCTAACAATTCCTGGTATTCGCCCCGACTAATGTGATGAAATTTATGGCTAATAGAATTATTCATGTTTTTCTCATTTTGATTTTATCAGTTTGATTATTATTTATCATAAAGAAACGTCGCGAGATTATTAAAGAATATCCATTAATGTGCAATTGAAATGTGATAATTATCACTGAACCGTTGTTGTCATTTGTTTTACAAAAGCAAGGAATTAAATCTCCTTCAATGGACAAAAAAATGAATAATGACAATACCGATTACGTGAGTAATGAATCAGGGACGCTTTCGCGATTATTTAAACTGCCGCAACATGGGACCACCGTCCGCACAGAATTGATTGCAGGGATGACCACTTTTTTAACCATGGTGTACATCGTTTTCGTTAACCCGCAAATTCTCGGTGCGGCGCAAATGGATCCGAAAGTGGTGTTTGTCACCACCTGTCTGATTGCCGGTATCGGCAGCATTGCGATGGGGATATTTGCTAACTTACCCGTAGCGCTGGCTCCAGCAATGGGGCTGAATGCCTTCTTTGCGTTTGTGGTGGTGGGGGCAATGGGCATCTCCTGGCAGACCGGTATGGGCGCTATATTCTGGGGCGCAATAGGGCTATTTTTGCTCACGCTTTTTCGTATACGTTACTGGATGATATCTAACATTCCGTTAAGTTTACGTATTGGTATCACCAGTGGCATCGGGTTATTTATTGCCTTAATGGGATTAAAAAACACCGGTGTTATTGTCGCCAATAAAGATACGCTGGTGATGATTGGTGATTTAAGTTCTCATGGTGTGTTGTTGGGTATTTTAGGTTTTTTTATTATAACCGTGTTGTCATCACGTAATTTTCACGCCGCGGTGTTGGTTTCTATTGTTGTTACTTCCTGCTGTGGATTATTTTTTGGTGATGTTCATTTTAGCGGCATCTATTCCATTCCACCTGATATTAGTGGTGTTATTGGTGAAGTTGATTTGAGCGGAGCATTGTCGCTTGAACTGGCCGGTATCATTTTCTCCTTTATGTTGATCAACCTATTTGATTCATCAGGAACATTAATTGGCGTAACTGATAAAGCTGGCTTAATAGATAGTCACGGTAAATTCCCGAATATGAATAAGGCGCTGTATGTCGATAGCGTCAGTTCGGTGGCTGGCGCGTTTATCGGCACCTCTTCTGTTACCGCCTATATTGAAAGTACTTCTGGTGTGGCGGTCGGTGGTCGCACGGGGCTGACTGCGGTAGTGGTCGGCGTTATGTTCCTGCTGGTTATGTTTTTCTCGCCGCTGGTGGCGATGGTTCCTCCTTACGCAACCGCCGGGGCGTTAATCTTTGTTGGTGTGTTGATGACTTCAAGTCTGGCGCGCGTTAACTGGGATGATTTTACCGAATCGGTGCCCGCATTTATTACCACGGTAATGATGCCTTTTACCTTTTCAATTACTGAAGGTATCGCGCTGGGCTTTATGTCGTACTGCATCATGAAAGTGTGCACCGGGCGCTGGCGCGATCTGAACCTGTGTGTGGTGGTGGTAGCGGCGCTATTTGCGTTGAAAATCATCCTGGTGGATTAGTATCTGATAAGTGTTTCCAGATATCATGAGTGCCGTTTACGCAGGAGAACTCATGATCTGGATAATGCTTGCCACGCTGGCGGTGGTGTTTGTGGTTGGTTTTCGGGTGCTGACATCCGGGGCCAGAAAAGCGATTCGCCGCCTGAGCGATCGGCTGAATATTGATGTGGTGCCTGTTGAATCGATGGTCGATCAGATGGGAAAATTAGCCGGTGACGAATTTTTACGTTATCTGCATCGCCCGGATGAGTCGCACTTGCAAAACGCCGCGCAGGTGTTGCTCATCTGGCAAATTGTCATTGTCGATGGCAGTGAACAGAACCTGCATCAGTGGCATCGAATTTTGCAAAAAGCCCGTCTCGCCGCACCCATTACCGATGCACAGGTGAGGCTGGCGCTGGGTTTTCTACGAGAGACAGAGCCTGAAATGCAGGAAATTACCGCTTTCCAGATGCGCTATAACGCGTTTTTTCAGCCTACTGAGGGCGTTCACTGGCTGCATTAAAACCGCTTTGCCTGATGCGACGCTGGCGCGTCTTATCAGGCCTACAGACCGAGTACGGATAAGGCGTTCACGCCGCATCCGGCAATCTTTGTCTTGTTCCGTTTCAATCTTACCCCTACCTCATGCGACACCGTAAAAGTTGCAAAAACGTTAAATGCATCACACATTTCAATGTTAAAGTGGTCGGCTTTTCCCCTGAAACATGCCTCGAGTAACACCATGAGTGAATTTATTACAGAAAACCGCGGCGCGGGTGCCATCAGCCGACCGAACTGGTCAGCCGTTTTCTCGGTGGCGTTTTGCGTCGCTTGCCTGATTATCGTTGAGTTTTTGCCTGTCAGTTTATTGACGCCAATGGCTCAGGATTTAGGTATTTCGGAAGGGGTTGCCGGACAATCGGTGACTGTTACCGCCTTTGTAGCGATGTTTGCCAGTTTGTTTATTACCCAGACAATTCAGGCCACTGACCGTCGCTACGTTGTTATTTTGTTTGCCGTTTTGCTGACGCTCTCTTGCTTGCTGGTTTCCTTTGCCAGTTCCTTCAGGATGTTGTTAATCGGCCGCGCTTGTCTGGGACTGGCGCTGGGTGGGTTCTGGGCAATGTCAGCGTCGCTGACCATGCGGCTGGTGCCGCCTCGAATGGTGCCGAAGGCTCTGTCGGTGATCTTCGGTGCCGTTTCTATCGCGCTGGTGATTGCCGCGCCGTTAGGCAGCTTTTTAGGCGAGCTTATCGGCTGGCGCAATGTCTTTAACGCGGCGGCAGTGATGGGCGTTCTGTGTATTTTCTGGATTATTAAATCATTGCCCTCACTGCCTGGCGAACCGTCACATCAGAAGCAAAATACCTTCCGCCTGTTGCAGCGTCCGGGGGTGATGGCCGGGATGATCGCTATCTTTATGTCCTTTGCGGGGCAATTCGCTTTCTTCACTTATATTCGCCCTGTGTATATGAATCTGGCGGGATTCGGCGTAGATGGCTTAACGCTGGTACTGCTGAGTTTTGGTCTCGCCAGCTTTGTCGGTACATCGCTTTCGTCGATCATTCTTAAACGTTCGGTAAAACTGGCCTTAGCGGGCGCACCGTTAGTGCTCGCCTTTAGCGCGCTGATACTGGTGTTGTGGGGAAGCGATAAAATTGTTGCTACCGGCGTGGCGATTATCTGGGGGCTGACCTTTGCTTTAATTCCCGTTGGCTGGTCAACGTGGATCACCCGCTCACTGGCTGATCAAGCAGAAAAAGCCGGGTCTATTCAGGTGGCCGTTATTCAGCTTGCCAATACCTGTGGCGCGGCAATCGGCGGTTATGCGTTGGATAACATTGGCCTGACTTCGCCGTTAATATTGTCCGGTACGTTGATGTTGCTTACCGCACTGTTGGTTACCGCAAAGGTGAAAATGAAGAAATCCTGATGTCAGGTTAAAGAGGCGTTAGTCAGAGGTCATTGCCACTCTTACATATCCGGGCATTCTACCCGACCCAACGCTTCCCAGTAGTTATTCTGATTATTACGCTCCATCGCCACGATGGCTTCGCGTATGTGTTGTTTATTGCCTTCATCTGACAACATTAACTTTTCCCATGCTTCATCTGACAATGAAGCCTGTGGGGTGCAAATCTTCCGCAAATCCTGCAATACCGTATTTTTCTCTTTTGCGGATTGTAATGAGCTAAAAGGTGACTCGGCGTATACGATATCTGGCACAGTAAAAACGGTGAAAATAAGCAGTAGTGTCGTTGATTTCATGGATTCAACCTCTTACAAATGCGCATCGAATAAAGCATAAGTGTAGTTTGCTTTATTCGCTCTCATCATGCTGTACGAAACGCGCTTGTGTAGTCAGTAAGAAGTGCCAGACCTTATATGCCTCTTTTATTCCTTTTTATTCTTATCGATAGCGTTTCGTTTTTTAAACCGCAGCGACCTTACCGCTATAGTCAGGTAATCATTAATAAAAGGATAAAAAATGAAACTGACAACACATCATCTACGGACAGGGGCTGCATTATTACTGGCGGGGATCTTGCTGGCAGGCTGCGACCAGCAAAGCAGCGATACAAAACACATTAAAGTTGGCGTAATTAACGGTGCTGAACAGGATGTGGCGGAAGTCGCTAAAAAAGTGGCCAAAGAGAAGTATGGCCTTGAGGTTGAACTGGTAGGATTTAGTGGCTCATTGCTGCCTAATGATGCAACAAATCATGGTGAACTGGATGCCAACGTTTTCCAGCATCGCCCTTTCCTTGAACAGGATAATCAGGCTCATGGTTACAAGCTGGTGGCGGTGGGAAATACCTTTGTCTTCCCGATGGCTGGTTATTCGAAAAAAATCAAAACGGTCGATCAGCTAGAAGATGGGGCGACAGTAGCAATTCCGAATGATCCGACCAATCTGGGGCGTGCGCTGTTACTGCTGCAAAAAGAGAAACTGATCACCCTGCAAGAGGGAAAAGGTTTACTGCCAACGGCGCTGGATATTACCGGGAACCCGCGCCATTTGCAGATAATGGAGCTGGAAGGGGCACAATTACCGCGAGTGCTGGATGATCCGAAAGTGGATGTGGCAATTATCAGCACGACTTATATTCAGCAAACCGGGCTTTCCCCGGTGCATGACAGCGTTTTTATTGAAGATAAAAATTCGCCGTATGTGAATATTCTGGTGGCGCGGGCAGATAATAAGGATGCAGAAAATGTGAAGGAATTTTTGCAATCTTATCAATCACCGGAAGTGGCTAAAGCGGCAGAAACTATCTTTAACGGTGGCGCGGTGCCGGGCTGGTAATCATCAACCGTACCGCGCTGGATAGTTAAATTTTTCTGGCGCGGCGGCGGGAATCTACAGAAATTAATATTACTGATGAAAGAATCAATAGTGTCCCTAACCAGTCTGGTAATGTGAAGGTGATCCCCAGTAACAGCAAAGAAAGCAGCGCGCTACTTAACGGTTCTGCGCAACTCAAAATGCTGGCTTTCGGCCCGCCAATTAACTGTGCGCCCTTCAAATACAGACTAAAGGTCAGTGAAGTTCCAATTACCACCAGATAGAAAAACGCCAGGATCAGGCTGCCATTAACCACGAAATTTGTTCCTTGCCCGGCATAAAAAGGTAGCAGGATCAGACCACCAATGAGCATACTCCAGCCAACGACGGGCAGCGTGCCGTAACGGGCAATGAGCGTTGAGGGGTATGTTGTATAGAATGCGGCAGCGAAGGCTGAAGCTATCCCCCAGAACAGCGCGGCAGGAGAGATCGATAACGATGTCGGATTACCGTGGGTGACCAACAAAAAGGTGCCCACGAGAGAGGTCAAAATCGCGGTAAATACCAGAATGCCGGGGCGTGATTTACGTACTAGTGAGAACCAGGCCACGATAATCGTTGGTGATAAAAATTGCAGCACCGTTGCTGTAGCGGCATTGGATTTTTCGATGGTCAGTAAGAAAGTAAGCTGGACGGTCAGCGCGCCAACGATGGAAAAAATCAGCAGGCTGATGGCATCTTTATGATTTCTAATGATTGAGAAGACTTTATCGCCGTGGACAAATGAGAGTGTCAGCAGAATAAACCCGGCAAATATCAGTCGCGTCATGGTAAGAAACTGCGATGACATCTGGCTTTGCTCCATGATGTATTGTGCGCAGACCCCTGAACTCCCCCACAAAACGGCGGCAATTAGAACGTTCAGCATTCCCTTTCTGGTGGAACTCATATTTTCCTCTGCATACTGTTTTGTCGTTTATGTTGCAGGCATGATAGCAAAAATGGCGAGGATGGCCGTGTTCGTGCAAGGCATATTTATAAAACCAGTGAAATGCTTGTTAAACTGTCATGTTATGGCGTTATCACTTTTTTTTGACAGCGTGCTACTGTTCGCTTTTTAAACGCGAAGAATGCTATGCAAATCCATAAAGTAATAACCCCCGAGTTTGTGAAGAAGTTTTCCTGCGTCGGTCCCAACTGCCTGATTTCCTGCTGTCAGGGATGGAATATACACATCGACAAGAAAACCCATCATACTTACCTCAACGAACAACACCCGAAAATTGCCCAGTTGGCGAAAGAGAATCTATTACGGGTGCGAAATGGTAAAAGCCGCTATTCGATAATCAAACTGGACGCGCAGGGGCAGTGTCCGTTTCTCGATGAAAATAAACTCTGCCTGGTTCATCGCGATCTGGGAGAAGAAGCGCTTTCAGAAACCTGTTCTACTTATCCACGTAACAAAAGGCACTACGCGGATACAACTCGCCATTCGATGGTGCTCTCATGTCCAGAAGTAGCCCGACTGGTATTGTTTGATGCCGACAGCATGTTAGTGCACGAACAGGATGAGCTGTTGGCGAAGGCGAAAACCCCCTTCACTGCCAGGCAGCCGGTTAATCAGATCCACCAGATTGTGCATCTCTTTGCCTGGCACCTCCTGCAGTCGCCATCGTTGAACGTTGAAGAGAATCTGATGGCGCTGGCACAGTTTATGGTTTACCTACAGCGCATTGAGTTCGATCTGCACCGCTATTTTGTGCAGGCTGAACAGTACCATCAGGAGTTATTAAGCGAGCTGGCGGCAGGTATTAGCCTGATGAGTCAATCAACGCCTACTGAGTCGGTGGGATTGAAGGTGCGTGCGCTGACGGTATTGGGTTCGCTTGTCGCGAATAAGAGCAGCAGGGATCGTATTATTGCTGATGCGCATCGAAAGATGGCAGTGTATTTAGACGTAGCAAACAGCCCGGATAGGCAGGTTCTGGCTGACAAGTTTGCAGTTCTGGACAAGCAGTGGCAGCAGCTTTGCCAGGAATCTATCCTCAGCGCTCCGCATGTATTGCGCAATTTACTGACCTACAAAATTTACCACAGCCATTTTCCTGAGGATGATTTCTCAACGGTTATGCGCCAGGTTTACCGTTTGATCCTCGACTATTTCTACACAAAGCATTTGCTGAGTGTGATATCGCTGGAAGTCACTCCAGATGAGGCAACGGTGCTGAAGATTGTGGCGAGCCTTGCTGAGAAAACCTTGCATTCGCCAATTATCAATCAGCGGATGGATAAAGCGATCGACATGATCAATACCGGGGACGATCTCTCCTGCTTGCTGTTGATTTGTTGAAAAACAGGCGCAGTAGTAAGCCAGAAATCCCAGGGAATGCCAGCTTCAGCTCCCGTTGTTTCATTAGCGCAGGTAAAGCCAGGTCGATATGAAGCAGCATCGGGGAACAGGATTTCCCGGTGATTGCGGCCAGATCAGTCAGGTAAGATACCCCCAATGACCCCCCAAAAATAACGTGCCGCAGGTTGAAGTCGGTTGACCTCAGGATACAAATAAAACCTGGTATATAAGGAAATAGAAGAGGTTTTGTGAATGTCGGGAGAGTTCAGAAGAGGCAAATTGGCGGAAGATTATCGGGGTCGTATTTGATGGTTAATTTATTGATTTAATATTCATATTTTGAATTGGATAAATGAGTAACCCCCATAAGTATCCCCAAATGGTTTTGCATATGGAGTTGGGGGCATTCTGAGCTACTTTTTCGACTCTTTATTCCACTGTAGCAAAGCGGCAATATCCTTCTCGCCTTCGGCCTCTTTTAAGCACCGTTGTTGTTTGGCAAACTGAACATACTCCGTCTGCGCTTTTTCATCGGCCATTTTCTTACTGATTTTACCCGCGCCGTGTAGAACCTCACGGTCATTAAATTGCAGGAACTGATCCAGCTTATCCTGCCAGTCGCGCAAAAAGACCTGCTGACGACGACGGGCCTGATCCTCGGCAAAGTCCAGCCACATGTTAACCACGCGATTAAGCTTGCTGACTTCATCCTGGGTGAGATAATTTTTTGCCACCGTCACGTCGCTCTTACGCACCTCTTCACCTTTATAGCTGGTCAGCCCCATATGCGGCTGGCTGGCATCGGCACGCAGATGAATGAGTTCAGCAGCGGTATGCCCGGTACAGGCAAAATGCAGTTTGTTCTGGATGGTTTGAAAAAATTGCGTGGTTTCTTTTAACGAAGGCTGATAGTCAGCAGCTAATGCAAAGATCTCCCGCACCCGCAAATATACCCGGCGCTCGCTGGCGCGAATATCGCGGATACGTTCGAGCATCTCATCAAAATAGTCGGGCACAACCGATGAACCGACAGGGGGATTCTTCAGTCGCTCATCGTCCATCACAAAACCTTTGATCAGGTATTCCTGAAGCGTCTGCGTTGCCCACTGACGGAATTGAGTGCCGCGAGGCGAGCGAACGCGATAGCCAACAGCGAGTATTACAGGCAGGCTGTAATGTAGCTTGTTGCGACTTACCTGGCGGTTACCTTCCTGTTGAACTTGTAAGTAAGACTTACAGGTTGCGTTTTGGTCAAGTTCGCCTTCTTCATAGATCGCTTTAATGTGCTGCGTGACGGCCTGAGGAGTGATCTGATAAAGGTTTGCGATGGTTGCCTGAGGGAGCCAGAGTGTTTCTTGTTCAAAGCGACATTCAACACGCACTTCTCCGTCACCGCTGGCAAACATAATAAATTCGCCTTCTGGGGACTGGGTTAAGTCTTTGTCTGACATGCCGCCTCCGTTAGAATCAAATCCGCAATGCTATAACTCACGTAGTATGCCAGAGAACCGCATATGAACAGTGTTATTTTGCTGATAACGCTGACGGATAGTGCTTCGCCACCATGTCATTCATCTTACCCACCAGATCCAGCCGCTTGAATGTGATATGCCCACTGCCTTTCTGGTAATCGAGTGCCATGACATCCTCCGGCTTTTGACGAATCCATCATCCAGGGGGATGTGCGCCAGTAACTAACTTGATACCCCAAAAATAACGCTATTCAGGACGGGTCACAGGATACAAATAAAGCCAGGTATATAAGGAAATAGAAGAGGTTTTGTGAATGTCGGGAGAGTTCAGAAGAGGCAAATTGGCGGAAGATCACAGGAGTCGAACCTGCCCGGGACCGCTGGCGGCCCCAACTGGATTTGAAGTCCAGCCGCCTCACCGGAGACGACGATCTTCCGCGCCTCGATTGCTACATGGAGGCGGGGCGCATTATAGCTACTTCCTTGAGTTTCTACATCCCCTGGTTCATTTTTTTCCGGGCAATATGCGCAAAGCTTTATCACTAACCCATTATAATTAACATAAATATCATATATTCCAATGATATATGGGTAGGTTTATCGCTACCACGATCACATAAAACAAGAATCATAAATTAATAACCAGATATCGGAATATTCACTCTGGCAGGGATGGTTTACAAAACTCTTTATCGGTCTCAGCACCCCCATAGCATCAAGGAAAAGCAGATGAAGAGTGAAGTGTTGTCCGTTAAAGAGAAAATTGGTTATGGCATGGGAGATGCCGCCAGCCACATTATCTTCGATAACGTAATGTTATATATGATGTTCTTTTACACCGATATTTTTGGTATTCCTGCCGGATTTGTCGGAACCATGTTTTTGGTCGCTCGTGCACTGGATGCGATTTCCGATCCTTGCATGGGGTTGCTGGCCGATCGAACGCGCTCTCGCTGGGGTAAATTTCGACCGTGGGTACTGTTTGGCGCACTGCCATTTGGTGTGGTCTGTGTACTGGCATATAGCACGCCAGATCTCAGTATGAACGGTAAAATGATCTATGCAGCAATTACTTATACCCTACTTACCTTACTTTATACCGTCGTCAATATCCCTTACTGCGCATTGGGTGGTGTAATTACCAATGACCCGACTCAGCGTATCTCGCTGCAATCCTGGCGTTTTGTGCTGGCGACCGCGGGAGGCATGCTCTCCACTGTGCTGATGATGCCGCTGGTTAATTTAATTGGTGGTGATAATAAACCACTCGGTTTCCAGGGCGGCATCGCGGTGCTTTCCGTGGTGGCATTTATGATGCTGGCTTTCTGTTTCTTCACCACTAAAGAACGCGTTGAAGCGCCACCTACGACGACGCCTATGCGGGAAGATTTACGTGATATCTGGCAAAACGACCAGTGGCGTATTGTCGGTATTCTCACCATTTTTAATATTCTGGCGGTGTGTGTACGTGGTGGGGCGATGATGTATTACGTCACGTGGATTCTGGGTACGCCGGAAGTGTTTGTCGCTTTTCTCACCACTTATTGCGTGGGTAACCTGATTGGTTCCGCACTGGCAAAACCACTGACCGACTGGAAATGTAAAGTCTCTGTCTTCTGGTGGACGAACGCCCTGCTGGCCGTGATTAGCCTCGCGATGTTCTTCGTTCCCATGCAGGCCAGCATCACCATGTTTGTCTTCATCTTCGTGATTGGTGTGTTGCATCAACTGGTGACACCTATCCAGTGGGTAATGATGTCCGATACCGTTGACTACGGCGAGTGGTGTAATGGTAAACGACTCACCGGGATCAGTTTTGCTGGCACGCTGTTTGTGCTCAAACTGGGGTTGGCCTTCGGAGGCGCACTTATCGGATGGATGCTGGCTTACGGTGGATATGATGCAGCAGAAAAAGCGCAGAACAGCGCCACAATTAGCATCATTATCGCGCTATTCACGATTGTTCCGGCGATCTGTTATTTGCTGAGCGCGATTGTCGCTAAACGCTACTACTCTCTCACAACGCACAATCTGAAAACCGTTATGGAACAGTTGGCTCAGGGCAAACGCCGTTGCCAGCAGCAATTCACCTCTCAAGAAGTGCAGAACTAAGGAACGGCAATGAAAATTAGCGACGGAAACTGGTTGATTCAACCTGGCCTCAATTTGATTCACCCGCTTCAGGTGTTCGAGGTTGAACAGCAGGGTAATGAAATGGTGGTCTATGCTGCCCCCCGTGATGTGCGTGAACGTACCTGGCAGCTTGACACGCCTTTATTTACGCTGCGTTTTTTCTCCCCACAGGAAGGTATTGTCGGTGTACGGATTGAGCATTTTCAGGGGGCGCTGGAGAACGGCCCTCATTATCCGCTCAATATTTTGCAGGACGCGAATGTCACAATCGAAAACACAGAAAGTTACGCTGAGTTTAAAAGTGGCAACTTAAGCGCGCGTGTCAGTAAAGGTGAATTCTGGTCACTGGATTTTCTGCGTAATGGCGAACGTATTACCGGTAGCCAGGTGAAAAATAATGGCTATGTGCAGGACACTAATAATCAACGAAATTATATGTTTGAGCGGCTGGATCTTGGCGTCGGTGAAACGGTTTACGGGCTGGGAGAGCGTTTTACTGCCCTGGTGCGCAATGGTCAGACGGTAGAAACCTGGAACCGGGATGGCGGCACAAGTACTGAACAGGCGTATAAAAATATCCCGTTCTACATGACTAACCGTGGTTATGGTGTACTGGTCAATCATCCCCAATGCGTCTCTTTTGAAGTGGGATCGGAGAAAGTCTCCAAAGTGCAGTTCAGCGTGGAGAGTGAATACCTCGAATACTTTGTTATCGACGGCCCGACGCCGAAAGCGGTACTTGATCGTTATACCCGTTTTACCGGCCGTCCGGCGCTGCCGCCCGCGTGGTCCTTCGGTCTGTGGTTAACCACTTCATTTACCACTAACTACGACGAAGCGACGGTTAACAGTTTTATCGACGGTATGGCGGAACGCAATCTGCCGCTGCATGTTTTCCACTTTGACTGTTTCTGGATGAAAGCCTTCCAATGGTGCGATTTTGAGTGGGATCCGCTGACCTTTCCGGACCCGGAAGGCATGATCCGCCGCCTGAAAGCAAAAGGGCTGAAAATCTGCGTCTGGATTAACCCCTATATTGGGCAGAAATCTCCAGTCTTTAAGGAGTTACAAGAGAAAGGCTATTTACTCAAACGCCCGGACGGCTCGCTATGGCAATGGGATAAATGGCAGCCAGGGCTGTAATGCCGATCAGTTAAGGATCAGTTGACCGATCCAGTGGCTGTGTAAGAATCCGGAAACGCTCACTCGTTTCCGGATTTTTTTATGCACATTGGACAGGCCCTTGATCTGGTATCCCGTT